>JAHEGZ010000105.1 GCA_024644865.1 Aurantimicrobium sp. | reverse complement strand
TCGGCTCCGACGCGCCCGTCGCGCCGCTCGACCCGTGGCACACCATTCGCATGTCGGTCGACCGCACCGCCGATACACGCCCCGCCTGGCACCCCGAGGAGGCGCTCACCCTCGAGGAGGCGCTCGCCTGCTCGGCGCGCTCAACCATCGAGGTGGGGCAGCCCGCCGACCTCATCACGGTTGATGCCGACTTCGCGGTGACAAACGTTCTCATCAACGGCGAGTGACCGCAGGTCGCCGTATCGCTATGAGATAGTGACCTTCCACAAGCTGTTGACAGACGAGTTCGATAGATATGCGAACGAATTGTCAGCGCTGAGGATGAGTCCGTTCAGCCCCGCAGCCCACACGATGTCAGTGTCGGCGAGGGTGAGGGTAGTCATGTCTATGGTCCAAATCGTGCCATTCGCCGAATCGGTCGCGTACAGCAAATCCCCGTCTGCGCTGAAGGTGACCGTTTGAGGATTGTGCCCGGGAGTTTCGAAGTACGCCGCGACACGCTTTTGTTTCAGATCGACGACCTTGATACCCAAGCCCTCGTCGAACAGTGGAACTGCGAGATAGCGGCCGTTGGGACTGATCGCCGAGATTCCGGGGCTGCCTTGCGTGAGGGGGATGTCGTAGATGTTGCGCTTCTTTTTGACGTTGACGACCGCAATTTCGCTGCTACCCTGCGCGGAGACGTAGGCGAACTTCCCTCTTTTTCCGAAAGATACCCACAAATTGTCGGCTGAGCCGATGTCAATTTGTTTGATGAGGAGACCGCTTCGCGCCGAGTACACGTTGATGAATCGATCGATGTAATTGCCTGAGTAGACCGCTTTGCCGTTTGGGGTGATGTTCGCGGAACGCGCACCTTCTTCCACGTTGAAGGTTGACGCGACAGTGTGCGATGACACGTTGATTAATGAGACGGTTTGCGCGGTTTCGTTGAGTACGGCGAGAGTTGAACCGTCTCTGGTGAACGACGCCACGGTAGGTCCGTCGCCAACGGCCACAGTGGCAATCAATGCGCCGGACGTCGAGTTGAAGAGAGTAACCGAGTCACTGTTATGGCTGACAACGGCCGCGGTTCCTGCCGAGGACACTGTCAGGGATTGGTTATTCGCATCGGTGTCAATAGAGCTCGTATGGGCCCACGTCACCGCCAAGGCGGGAGTGGCGGAAGCGATGAGGGAGAGTGCGGCCATTGCGATGGCCCCAATTCGATGGGCATTTCTCATGAGAGAAATCTACAAGATTGGCGAGACGGAAGGCAGTAAGACCCAGAATTGCTCAGCTTCGATAGGAAGCCAAATCACGGAAATTCTCCATTTTTGCGTAAATCCGCCAATTTGTTCGGGTTAGGGCAAATCGGAAAGGACCCAAACCTCATTCCCACTGAACGATGTCACATATCCCTTCGTTCCGGCCTTATTCACTGCGATCGAGTCGATCCCACCGCCATCAATCGAAAGGCCCATGAACCCCCACAAAATGTTTGTGCTCGTTTCGACCACGTTGATGCGGCCCGTTCCAAAGCACGGAACGAGCGCATAGGAATCGTCGGCGAGAAGCGTGACGGAGGCAGGGTTGCACCCGGCACCCATCGCAATTCCAACGGTTTCCCCGCCGGACTCCGTGTTGAACACCGACACGGTGTGGTGGTAGAAGTTCGCGACAAAGAGCCGCTTCCCGTCGGACGACAAATCCGACCACAACGTCCCGCTTCCCGAGTCGGTGAGGTACGTGTCGCTGACAATCCGGCGCTTCAAGTCGATGACGTAAACGTGGTTGCCGTAATTTTCCGTGACGTACGCGCGTTTTCCGTTCTTGGAGAAGTCGACGTCGAAACCTTCGCCGCCGATCTCGACCTCTCCTAGTTTGTGCCCGTTCTTCGCGGAGAAAACTGCGAACTTCTAGGGGGCGCTCGAGGTGGCGCAACCGAACAGGGTCGCCTTCGGGTTGATGCGACATACACTGACGTCGGTTCCCAGCTCGAAATTCTTCGAGACGCGATCCGATTTCGTGTTGATTATCGATATGTCGTTGTTCCCGGAGTCGAACACGAACGCGCTCTTGCCGTTGGGGCTGATGTCGATGGTCACTGGAACATCAAACGAGGAAATGGTTTGCGCGAGATTCGTCGAAGTCTTGATCACCGACACTGACCCGCTGCCAGAGTTTGTCACGTAGAGCTTTTTCCCATTCGGTGTGAGCGCGAGATCGAACGGATTTACACCGACGGCGATGGAATCCGGTTGAGCCAAACTCAGCGCGGACGCAGGCCCAGGCGCCACGACGAGGGCCGAAACCGTGAGAACAATTGCGGATACCGCGGAATAATGGCGCACGCTTTTCATAAAACCCAGGGTACTGATGGCGCACGCGAAATCAGACCTCAGCCAACCCAACGGAGAGAAATTCCTCACCCACGTCGACGATGCTGCCCTTCGAGCAACTCGGGTAATTGCATCGCTTCGGGGGATAGAGTTTTGAACATGAATACTGCAATTCGCGGACGCAAAAGTATTGCCACCACTCTGGCCTTCACATCGATTTCGTT
>JAHEGZ010000029.1 GCA_024644865.1 Aurantimicrobium sp. | reverse complement strand
CACGTGTGAACCCAAACGGGCGAGTGCGATTGATACGTTTGCCGGGGCTCCACCGGGCTTGGCTTCGTACTTGCCGTCACCCTGCTGGATGAGGTCGATCAACGCTTCGCCAATGACGACAATGCGGTCACTCATCGATGTCTCCTTCGATGTGCGGGCAACCCTGCCCGAGAACTAGTGGGTGCTGGGGACCGCTTCAACCTCGGTGCGGTCTCCCGACCAGAGCGTGTGGAAGGTGCCTGGAAGGTCGACCCGCTTGTAAGTGTGAGCACCGAAGAAGTCGCGCTGCCCCTGAACAACCGAGGCCGGCAGGCGTTGGGCGCGAAGTCCGTCGTAGTACGACAGCGACGAGGCAAAAGCGGGAACAGGGAATCCGGCAAGTGACGCACCGGCAACGACTCGACGCCACGATCCAAGCGACTTCTTGATGGCGTCAGTGAAGTAGCCGTCGAGAAGAAGGGAGAGCAGGTCACCGTTCTTGTCGTAAGCCTCGGCGATGCGGTTCAGGAACTGCGCCCGGATGATGCATCCACCGCGCCAGATCTTGGAAACCTTGCCTAGGTCAATGTTCCAGTTGTATTCCGTGGCTCCGGCGCGAATGGCGTCGAAGCCCTGAGCGTACGCAACAATCTTGGATGCGTAGAGGGCGAGGCGAACCTGCTCGACGAACGCGGCCTTGTCTTCCACAACGTAGGTGGTGGTCTCTGCTGGCAGACCGTTCGCCGCATCACGCTGTGCGCGCTGCGAAGAAAGCGAACGGGCAAAAACGGCCTCGGCGATGCCCGACACGGGAACGCCCAGGTTCAGTGACGTCTGAACGGTCCAAACTCCGGTTCCCTTCGAGCCAGCCTCGTCGAGAATGACGTCGACCAGCGGTTTGCCGGTTTTGGCATCAACCTGCTTGAGCACCTCTGCGGTGATCTCAATCAAGAAAGACTCGAGCTCACCCTTGTTCCACTCGGTAAAGATGTCGGCAATTTCTGCGGGTGAGTATCCGCCGATGTTGCGAAGCAGGTCGTACGCTTCGGCAATCAGTTGCATGTCGGCGTACTCGATGCCGTTGTGAATCATCTTGACGAAGTGGCCGGCGCCGTCGTGTCCGACGTGGGTCACGCAGGGCTCACCCTCGGCAACGGCAGCAATCGAGGAAAGAATCGGACCGAGAGTCTTATATGACTCGTCCGTTCCGCCGGGCATGATCGACGGGCCGTTGAGGGCTCCTTCTTCACCGCCCGAAATTCCGGCGCCAACAAAGTGGATGCCCTTGGCGCTGACGTCTTTTTCGCGGCGAATGGTGTCGGTGAACAGAGCGTTTCCGCCGTCGACGATGATGTCGCCAGCTTCGAACCGCTCAGCAAGCTGGCTGATAACGGCATCGGTTCCGGCTCCGGCCTGCACCATGATGATCGCGGTGCGGGGCTTGGCCAATGAGGCGACGAACTCGTCGATGGTCTCGGAGGCAATGAATCCGGCTTCGGGGTGCTCGTTCATGAGCAAGGTGGTGCGCTCGGTGGAGCGGTTGTAGATGGCAACGGTGTTGCCCTCACGGCTAGCGAGGTTGCGAGCGAGGTTCGATCCCATCACTGCGAGTCCTACAACACCAATATTTGCCTTGTCAGCCATGCTCAACCTTTGCGTTTTGTTCGTCTCAAACAACCTCTCAATCGTACCGACAGAATGGGTACATGAGTTCCCTGCAGATTGTCGTGATGGGCGTCTCTGGCGTCGGAAAGAGCACGGTCGGTCGCGCACTCGCCAGCGAGCTCGCCGTGCCATTCATCGACGGTGACGACCTTCATTCACCCGAGGCAGTGGCCAAGATGACCGGCGGCGAGCCGCTCACCGACGAAGACCGCGCACCCTGGCTTGCGTTAGTTGCTCACTCATTCGATGGTGGTGCATCCGCTGTTGTCGCGTGTTCGGCGCTCGCGGTGCGCTACCGAGACATGATTCGCGCCACAGCGCCCAACGTCTTTTTTGTTGAACTGGATGCGGGAGCCGACCTCGTGGCGGCTCGAATCGAGTACCGTGACGGGCACTTCATGCCGCTCGAGCTTCTGGCGAGCCAATTCGAGACGCTTGAGCACCTGCAACCGAGCGAGAACGGTGTTCGGCTAGATGCCGGTTGGCAGCTTGAGGAGCTGGTCGAAGTGGCCGCGGTTTGTGCCCGCGAAAACCTCTTGTAGACTGAGGGTCGCAAACTTCGGCGAGGGATGCTCAAGCGCAAGCTCCAGCATCCGTTATCGACGCGGTGGATAAGGCCTCGTGGCCGTTCCTCACGCTGACATGCGTTCGAGTTGAACCAAGACAAACGAGGCCGCTGGTCTCACAAGAAGGAGGCCCCCATGGCTGAAATTGACAACAAGGTCGTCGCCGACGTCCGCACCGAGTTCGGCAAGGGATTTGCTCGTCGCCTGCGCGTTGCTGGCAAGATTCCCGCAGTAATTTACGGCCACGGCCACCCGGTCCAGCACGTTGCTGTTCCCGCTCACCAGGTCGGACTTCTTATTCGCAAGAAGAACGCCATCCTCGACTTGCAGATCGACGGCAAGAGCCAGCTGGTTCTCGTTCGCGATGTGCAGAAAGACCCGGTAACGCAGATCATCGAGCACCTCGACCTCGTTGAGGTTGTCAAGGGCGAGCAGGTTGTCGTTGACGTGCCGATTCACGTCGTCGGCACCCAGCAGTCCGGCTCGATTCTCGAGCTCGACGCTAAGTCGGTGCACCTTCAGGCCGAGGCAACCCACATTCCTGAGTACATCGAGATCTCGGTTGAGGGTGCTGTTCCCGGATTCAAGATCACCATTGCCGACCTCGACCTGCCCAAGGGCTCCAAGGTCATCGGCGAGACCACTCAGCTTGTTGTCCACGTGCACTCTGCCGGTGGAAAAGACTCTGGCGAGTCGAGCGAAGAGCTCGCTGCCGAGCTTGCCGACGAGGCTGCACACCACGAGCACAAAGAGGAACTGCACGCCGCACAGCACGACGCTGAGAAGGCCGCTGCTGAGGCTGACGCTGAGCTCTCGGGCGCAAACGCCGAGGCTGAGAAGGTCGTGGAGTAACTCCTGAACACCGACACATGGCTCGTCGTCGGGCTCGGTAACCCCGGGCCCGGCTACGCCAGCCATCGTCACAACGTCGGCCAGATGGTCGTGGCAAAGCTCGCTTCCGAAATCGGGGCGAGCTTTCGCACGCATAAGGCCAATGCCCTTGTGGCCGAGGGGCGCACTGCTCCCGGCGCGCCAAAACTCGTGCTGGCTCAGCCGGGCACCTTCATGAACCTTTCGGGCAAGCCCACAGCAGCTCTTCTCAAGTTCTTTTCAATCGAACCGACCCATCTCATCGTTGTGCACGACGAGCTCGACATCCCCTTTGACGATGTTCGGATCAAGGTCGGTGGCGGACACGGCGGTCACAACGGACTTCGGGATATCGTCGCGGCTATCGGCACTCCAGATTTTGTGAGGGTGCGAGTGGGAATTGGCCGCCCGCCTGGCCGGCAAGACGCCGCCGATTTCGTCTTGCAAGACTTTGGCAAGAGTGAGCGGGATGTTCTTCCGCACGTGCTTCAACGCGGAGTCGACATCATCGAGTCAGTTGTGACCGAGGGTGTCCTCGCGGCACAACAGAGGTTTCACAGCCCGGCGTAGACTCGCCTCATGGTATTTCTCGGGCTTGCGCACGCCCTTTTGCGTGCCCCGAGCTTTGAGGCGGCCGTCGAATACTCTTCGACCGACGCAGATTTCTCGCTTGCCGAAGGACTCAACGCGCCGCTACTGGCATCCCTGATCTCTCGCCGAGCGCGCACGGGTCAGACCCCGGCCCTGTGCGCGATTACAGCCACCTCGAGAGAAGCGGAGACGCTGCATGCCGCTCTCGATGTCCTGCTGCCCGAGTCAACCATTGTGCAGTTTCCGGCCTGGGAAACCCTGCCTCACGAGCGGTTGAGCCCGAGCGCCGAGATTGTCGGAGGTCGTTTCGACGCGCTTCGCACGATTGCCGCCTGGGATGCATCGGCACCCTTGGTGGTGATCGCCTCGGTGCGGTCGGCTCTGCAACCCATCGCGGCAAACCTTTTGGACGTTGACCCCGTTGTCGTTCGCAACAAGAGTCGCGGGCACGATCTGCGTTCGATTTCTGCTGCGCTGGTTGACCTGGCCTACTCCCGAGTCGACATGGTTGCCCGCCGCGGTGAGTTCGCCGTGCGCGGTGGCATTCTCGATGTCTTCGCACCGACGGCCGAGCATCCACACCGCATCGATTTCTTTGGTGACGAGGTTGACAGCATTCGAGCGTTCTCGGTTGCCGACCAGCGGTCACTGCCCGGCGAGGTGACGCAGGTTACCCTCGGTCCGTCGCGAGAGCTTTTGCTGACAGCATCGGTTCGACAGCGCGCGGCTGAAATGCAGCACGAGTTTCCGAGCCTGACGGGCATGCTCGCCAAGATTGCCGAGGGTATTCCGGTTGAAGGCATGGAGTCGTTGACCCCTGCCCTCGTCGACAAACTCGTTCCGCTCACAGACTTCTTGCCTGCCGATGCCGCGGTCGCGATTGTCTCGCCCGAGCGAGTAGCCAATCGCGCGGTGCACCTCTCCGAGACAAATAGCGAGTTTCTCGAGGCAGCTTGGAACGCGGCGACTCTGGGCGCAGCCGCGCCGATCGACCTCTCTTCGGGCGATTACCTCACCGTCACCGATCTGCGCAACGCGCATCCGACTGGATCGTGGTGGACCCTGTCGGCCTTTGACGCTGACGATGACGAAGCTGTGCGTATCGACAGCGCGGCGATTCCGAGTTTTGCTGGTAACGCCGAGGGCGCCCTTGGTCACATCGCCGCTCGGGTGACCGACGGATGGCATGTTGTGGTCGCTGCAGAGGGCCACGGGCTTGTCGAGCGTGCGGCGCAGGTCTTGGGTGAGCACGAACTCGGAGCCCGTGTTGTTGAATCCATTCCCGAGGTGCTCGAGACCGGCACGGTGTATGTCGTGCAAGCAAGCGTCGAACACGGATTCGAACTACCCGAGGCTCAGGTCGCCCTGTTTGGTGAGGCAGAGTTCTACGGTCGGGCCGTTGCCTACAACTCCGGGGCCCCTCGCAAACTCGCCAGTCGCCGTAGCAAGAACGTCGTTGACCCACTTCAACTCGAGCCGGGAGACATCGTGGTGCACGAGGTGCACGGAATCGGAAAGTTCCTCGAACTCGTTCAGCGTGAGGTGTCGACCGGTGGACGCAACGCGGTCAAGAACATGCGCGAGTACCTCGTGCTCGAGTACGCACCGAGCAAGCGCGGATACCCCGGTGACAAGCTCTACGTGCCCACCGACCAACTCGACCAACTCACCCGATACGTCGGTGGTGAAGCGCCGAGCTTGTCGAAGATGGGTGGTGGCGAGTGGGCGGCCGCCAAGAGCAAGGCGCGGCGGGCAGTGCGCGATATCGCTGTTGAACTCGTCAAGCTCTACTCAGCTCGCACCGCGAGCAAGGGCTTTGCCTTCTCGCCGGATACGCCCTGGCAGCGCGAGCTTGAAGAGGCCTTTCCCTTTGTTGAAACTCCCGACCAACTCACCACCATCGATGAGGTCAAAGCCGACATGGAGCGTCAGATTCCCATGGATCGGCTCATCTCAGGCGACGTCGGATTCGGCAAAACAGAGGTTGCTGTTCGGGCCGCCTTCAAGGCGGTGCAAGACGGCAAGCAGGTGGCTATCTTGGTTCCGACCACACTGCTCGTGCGTCAGCATTTCGAGACCTTCGCTGAACGATTTGCCGGATTCCCGGTGCACCTACGCGCACTCAGTCGCTTCCAGAGTGACAAGGAAGCAAAAGAAACCATCGCCGGGCTTGCTGACGGCACTGTCGACGTCGTCATCGGAACTCATCGACTTCTTGCCAAAGACCTGAAGTTCAAAGACCTCGGTCTGGTCATCATTGACGAAGAACAGCGCTTCGGTGTTGAACACAAAGAGGCTCTCAAGAAGCTCAAGACAAACGTCGACATTCTCGCGATGAGCGCAACGCCCATCCCTCGAACCCTCGAGATGGCGGTCACCGGTATTCGAGAGATGTCGACGCTGGCAACCCCGCCCGAGGATCGCCACCCGATTCTCACCTTTGTCGGCCCTTATTCTGACAAGCAAGTGGCCGCCGCGATTCGCCGTGAGCTGTTGCGCGAGGGTCAGGTCTTCTTCGTGCACAACCGGGTCTCGAGCATCAACCGTGTCGCCGCGCAGCTCGCCGAATTGATTCCCGAAGCGCGCATCGCTGTCGCGCACGGTCAGCTCGGTGAACACCAACTCGAGCAGGTCATCGTCGACTTTTGGGAGCGCAAGTTTGACGTGCTCGTCTCGACCACGATTATCGAGACTGGCATCGACATCACCAACGCGAACACACTCATCATCGATCGGGCCGATAAGTACGGCCTGAGCCAGTTGCACCAGCTGCGCGGCCGCGTTGGTCGCGGGCGTGAGCGTGCCTACGCGTATTTGCTGTACGACCCTGAGGTGCCGCTTTCCGAGACCGCGCACGATCGGCTGTCGGCGCTCGCGGCAAACAATGAGCTCGGGTCGGGTATTCAGATTGCGCTGAAAGACCTCGAGATTCGTGGTGCGGGAAATATGCTCGGCGGCGAACAATCAGGACATATCGCGGGAGTGGGCTTCGATCTGTACCTGCGCATGATCGGCGAGGCCGTGTCCGTCTTCCGAGGTGACGTTGCCGAGGGGCAAAACGAGTTGCGTCTCGAGATTCCGGTGGATGCGCGCATCCCGGAGTCGTACGTCGAGAGCGAGCGACTTCGCCTCGAGGCGTACCAGAAGCTCTCGGTGGCGAGTTCGCCTACCTCGACCCCCGAGCAGATCGACCTCGTTCGAGACGAACTCGTCGACCGCTACGGCGAGCTACCTTCTGAAGTTGCCACATTGCTTGATGTGTCACGACTTCGACGTCGCGCTTACAAAGCCGGGCTGAGCGAGGTCGTTGCCATGGGGCCAAACCTGCGCCTGACTCCACTCGAGCTTCCCGACTCAAAACAGGTGCGCCTGCAACGCATGTTCCCTGGAGCGAAGTACGTTGCCGCCGCGCGAGTGGTGACCGTTCCGCTGCCGAGCGAGGGAACAGACCTGGTCGCGTGGGTGGGCATCCTGTTGGATGCACTGTTGCCGTCGTTACCTGCGGATGCCGGCTTGTCGGGCGCGCCAAATAACGAGAGCGCTGCCCAGAACGATTGAGATTGCCGAGCCGGTAAGCACGGCCAGCACTCCCTGATCTCGCAGGGCTTCGTTGCCCGCGAACGCAAGCTCGTTCATCAGGAGGGACACGGTGAAGCCGATTCCGGCTACGGCGGCGACCACAATGAGATCCCACCCTCGTATGCCCGAACCCTTCGGTGCGAACCGAGCAACAATCGAGCCCGCGACGCTGATACCAACAAGTTTGCCCACGGGCAGGGCGATGACGATTGCCCAGAATGCGACATCGAGCTCGTAGAGATGCACTTGCGGAAAAACCACGAGCGCCGAGACAAAAGCAAAAAGCGGCAAGATAACCGCGTTGCTCCACGGCATGAGGGCGTGCGCGGCTTTCTGGGCGAGCGCTGGCGCCATCACGAGCCCGATGGCGACGCCGGCAATGGTCGCGTGTACTCCTGAGGCGAGCACGAACGCCCACGTGAAAACTGACAAGACAACGAGCAGAACCGGTCGCAGCCCGCGTACCTTGTTCGGCTTGCAGGCCTGCCACAGCATGAGCAGACACAGGGCCGCCAAAAACAGCGCACCAAAGTTGACCGAGCTGGTGAAGCCAATGGCGATGATGAGAATGGCGACCAGGTCATCTAGCACAGCTAGCGCCATGAGAAAGACCCGGATGCGCCGGGGCAGGTTCTTGCCAAGCAGCGCGATGAGCCCCAGCGCGAAGGCGATGTCTGTTGCCGTCGGAATCGGCCAGCCGCGGGGTTCGCTGGCGCCGGCAACCGTTACATAGATCAGAGCTGGCACGAGCACTCCACCCAATGCGGCTGCAGCGGGAGCGAGAGCTTTGGCGGGGGAGTTGAGCTCGCCAACCGTGAATTCTTGGCGAAGTTCAACAGCCACGATGAAGAAGAAAATTACCAGCAGACCGTCGGTGACCCAGTGCCCCAGGCTCAAGTTGAGCGCAGGCAGGCCGGCGGAAACATGAGTGTGAAAGAACTCAATGACGTCATTGCCGATGCCCGAGTTGGCTACGAGCAGGCCAGCAATCGCCGCCAGCGCGAGCACGATGGCGGCATAACGTTCCGACCGAAATGTCGCCCGCAGAATGTTGACCACCATGCGTTCAGCCTAAACGGCTAGGCCCGAGCGTGCTTCTCGAGAAACTCGTAGACCTCGACCTGATCGACGCCCGGAAAAGTTCCGGTGGGCAAAGGGGCGAGCACGTAGGGGTTGAGCCGAGCAGACGGCCAGACCTTGCCCGCCCAGCGCTCGCGCTGCTCGTCAAGTGGCGTGCGGCAGCAGTCGGGGTCGGGGCAGGTCGAGACCTTTCGGTGCGTGGTGTCGCGACCGCGGAACCACTGCGCCTCGTCGAACGGCACACCGATACTGATCGAGAATTCGTCTGACTCGCCCTTACCCGTCTGCGTGGAATCCCAGAATGTTCCGCCCGGAGTATCGGTGTACTGGTAGAACTCGTTCGTTCGGTTGGTTCGATCGAAGGCAGCGCGGGCGGCCCACTTGCGACAAATGTGCTGGCCCTCGATTGAGCCGTGCGCATCGGCGGGGATAGCGAGTCCGTCGTTCTCGTATCCGCGGAAGAGACCACCGTCGTCGTTGACTCGCAAGAAGTGACAGGTCAGGTCGAGGTGTGCGGTGGCAAGGTTGGTGAACCGAAGAGCCGCGGCTTCGTGAGTGACGCCGAATGCGTCACGGAAGTCCTCGATGGCGATATTGCGATCCTTCTTGGCTGCCTGCAAGAACTCGACCGATGCTGTGCGCGGCATGAGGCAGGCTGCAGCAAAGTAATTGATCTCGAGCCGCTGACGCAGAAAGTCTGCGTAGTTCTCGGGGCGCTTGTGCTCAAGCAGTCGGTGAGCCACCGCCTGGAGTGCCATGGCACGCAAGCCGTGCCCACCCGGAATCGATGCCGGAGGAATGTAGATGCGCATGTTCTCTAGGTCAGTCACACTTCGGGCCGAGTGCGGCAGGTCATTCACGTAGATCAGAGTGAAGCCCGTGAGTTCAACCATCTCGGCAACAGTTCGGTGCATGAGGGCGCCGGAGGTGTGGCCCGCCCGCTTGACGAGATCTTCGGCAAGTTCATCCAGTTCCGGCATGTAGTTGCCAGCGGCTCGCTGCTCGAGCTGCAGCGCGGTGTTAGCCCGACGGGCCTCTTCGGGAGTGGCAATCGCCTCGAGCGCTCGGCGTTCGATCTCGCGATGGAGGCCAACAATCGCCTCGAGCGCTTCGGTGGGCATGGACTTGGTCGACCGAACCACCGGAAGCTTGAGCTGCTGGTAGGTGCCGCTGCGCTGCAGGCGTTCGACCTCAATCTCGAGTTCCGAGCGACGGTCGGGGGCTTCGCTGTTGAGCAGGTCTGTGACGGCTACGCCAAACTGCGCGGCCAGCGCGTTCAACAGAGAGAGCTTCGGTTCACGGCGACCGTTCTCGATCAGCGACAGCTGGCTGGGGACAACGCCCACCGCATCGCCGAGAGCTTCGAGGGTCATTCCTGACTGCGCGCGAAAATGCCGGATGCGCTTGCCCAGAATCAACAAATCAGACGTCATTTCTTCACTATATGAAAAGAATTGACATTTTTCACTCTCTTTTTGATGGAACTCTGCATTCGGTGGCAGCGAAAATTGAAATAAGACAGAAATTCTGCTTTGCCTTTCTGTCCATGAGACGAAGGAGTTCCATCGTGGTACCCACAATTGCATCGCCGCTCGACCTGGGCGCCCCGGCTTTTGTTCGTAACCGCGCGCTCCTCAAGTGGGTCGCTGACATCGTCACCCTGACTGAGCCCTCGAGCATTCACTGGTGCGACGGCTCCGAAGAAGAGGCCGCAAAGCTCTCTCACGAACTCGTGAACAAGGGCGTGATGATTCCGCTCAACCCCGAACTTCGTCCGGGTAGCTACTTGGTGCGCTCCGACCCCGACGACGTCGCTCGTGTCGAAGACCGCACGTTCATTTGCTCGGTCAACGAAGAAGACGCGGGCCCGACCAACAACTGGCGCGATCCCGATGAGATGAACGCAGAACTCAAGGGCCTCTTTGCCGGCGCAATGCGCGGCCGCACGATGTACGTTGTTCCGTTCTCGATGGGTCCCTACGGCGGAGCGATCTCGCAGGTGGGCATCCAGCTGACCGACTCGCCCTACGCCGTGCTCAACATGCGCATCATGACCCGCATGGGATTTGACGCGCTCGCCGAGATTGACGAGACCACGCCGTGGGTTCCCGCCGTGCACTCGGTCGGCTTCCCGCTGGTGACGTCCGCCGGTGACCGCATCGATGACGTGGCGTGGCCGAGCAACTCGACCAAGTACATCTGTCACTTCCCTGAGACGCGTGAGATCTGGTCGTACGGTTCGGGCTACGGCGGAAACGCACTTCTCTCGAAGAAGTGCTTCTCGCTGCGCATCGGTTCGTTCATGGGCAAGCAAGAAGGCTGGATGGCCGAGCACATGCTCATCCTCAAGCTCACCTCGCCCGCCGGTCGTGCGTTCCACGTTGCCGCGGCATTCCCGTCGGCATGCGGAAAGACCAACCTCGCCATGCTTCAGCCGACGATCCCCGGGTGGAAGGCTGAGACGATTGGCGACGACATTGCCTGGCTGCGCCCCGGCCCCGATGGTCGTCTCTACGCCATCAACCCCGAGGCTGGCTTTTTCGGCGTGGCCCCCGGAACCGGTGAGAGCACCAACCCCGTTGCGATGAACACCGTTTGGGGTAACACCATCTTCACCAACGTGGCACTCACCGATGACGGCGACGTCTGGTGGGAGGGCATGACCGATGAGACTCCCGAGCACCTGATCGACTGGCGCGGGCAAGACTGGACGCCCGACTCTGGTCGCCCGGCCGCGCACCTCAACTCGCGTTTCACTGTTCCGATTGAACAGTGCCCGACGCTTTCAGAGGAGTGGCACTCGAACGATGGTGTTCCGCTGGATGCCATCATTTTCGGGGGTCGTCGCGCGACGAACATCCCGCTGGTGGCCGAGGCATTCGATTGGAACCACGGAGTCTTCATCGGAGCAACCATGTCGAGCGAACAGACCGCCGCCGCCGAGGGAACTGTCGGTGAACTTCGCCGCGACCCGTTTGCGATGCTGCCGTTCTGTGGCTACAACATGGCCGACTACTGGTCGCACTGGCTCGACATGGGTAAGACGCTCGGTGGCAAGGCCCCCAAGATTTTCCAGGTGAACTGGTTCCGTCGCGAGAACGGAAAGTTCCTCTGGCCCGGTTTCGGCGAGAACTCCCGTGTTCTCGACTGGATCTGCCGTCGCGTGGACGACGAGGCTGCTGCGGTTGATAGCCCGGTCGGTCGCGTTCCCGCCGAGGGCGCAATCAATCTCGATGGTCTCGACGTCTCCAACGAGGCAATGGCCAAGCTGTTCGAAGTGGACAAGAAGATGTGGAGCGACGAAGTCGCCCTCACTGACGAGTTCTTCGACAAGTTTGGTCATCGCCTGCCGGTCGAGCTCACCGACGAACTTGTGTCGCTGAAGGCTCGTCTCAGCTAACCGCGACATCAAGCCGCGGAGCTGTCGGACCGTCTCACTGCCAGCTCCGCTTCACCAAGAAATAGGGCATCCGGAACGTCTCACCGGGTGCCCTATTTTCTTACTCGGCTTCGCGAATGTCTTCTTGCAGGTCGCGCAGTCGTGAGCGCAGAGCACGCTCGGCATCGAGGCCTTGAGTTCGAGCCGAGGCGACCATCGCCAACAGCACCGCACCGAGGTCTTCTTCACTCTCGAAGGGGAATGGCGCTGGGCCCCCGGCGGCCACCACATCAAGCTTCTCAGCCTTGCCCAGCAACTTGTCGGCCAGCAAGAGCGCGGGCATCGCCTGCGGCACACCGTCGAGGGTGGATGTTCGACCGGGCTTCTCCTCTTTCTTGAGGTCTTCCCAAAAAGTCATCACCTCGTCGGCCGTCTCTGCGGTGCGGTCGCCACCGAACACGTGCGGGTGACGACCAATCATCTTTGCGGTCATGCGCTCGGCTACGTCTTCCAGGGTGAACTCTTCACCCGGGGTGTGGGCGGCTAAGTCGGAGTGGAAGATGACCTGGTAAAGCACGTCACCCAGCTCTTCAATCATGTCGTCGCGGTCACCGGTCTCGATCGCGTCGATGAGCTCGTACGTCTCCTCGAGAAGGTACCGAATGAGCGACTCGTGTGTTTGCTCGGCATCCCACGGGCAGCCACCGGGGCCGCGCAGAACGGCCATGACGCGGATGAGTTCGTCGAGCTTGGGGTTGGGGCCAGAGGTCATGGCTCAATAGTGGCGCGGTCCACCTGCGATTCCAACCGGCCCATCCGGCGAGGCGTGAAAAGATAGAGCCATGGCGCGCGACGTAAACCCTCCCCGCGGAATGCGGGACTTTCTCCCGGCAGACAAGGCTCGTCGCGAGCG
>JAHEGZ010000093.1 GCA_024644865.1 Aurantimicrobium sp. | reverse complement strand
GCCGATGATCAGCACTGCCCACGACATGAACGCACTCGTCGCGATGAACGTCATCGACAGCACACTGTTGATAACGAGGCCACCGACGTAGCCGGTCGCGAAGGACGCAGCCATCGACACGATGAGTGAGCACACGTAGCGCTTCCAGCTCATGATGCCGTACTGGGCTTGCACAACTTCGAGCGCATCCTTCAGTGCGCCCCATGCGTCGGCCTTCTGCTCGACGGGTTCGTCGACGACAGTCGCCTTGAGCGGCGAGACTGCCGCAGCCTTGCGCGCTTCGAACTCAGCGCGTGCAGCGGCGAGCTTGGTATCGGCGGCGGTGGGGGCGACGGTCTTGGTGGTGGTACGGGCCATGGTGATTCTCCAGATGAAACAGTTGATGAAGTGGCGGTGACGCCGGTGTGCTCCCTACCAGGAAGCACAACGCTGTCACCAAACCCAGAAGATGCAAAGCGGGCTTGAGCACCCGGCGAGGAGCCGGGTGCATCTCACCTAGAACTGAGTGCTGAGAGTGCCGCGCATCACGGCGAAGTCGGTATCGACCTCGCGCGCGGTGTGCGCGGCCTCGTCCATCGACTTGCGCAGCACGTTGTTCTTGGCAGTGAGCAACGCGATGTGGTTGTGCAGGGCCTCGATCTCGTGCTTGGCACCTTCGAGCTCCTTGCGCACGGCCAGGACGAGCGGGTCGTCCTGAACGCGCAACGCTTCGAGCTCGGCGAACGTCGCCTCGCTGTAGTAGTCCATCACGGCGAGGCCGAGCGCCACGAGCTTGGGCTCGGTGCCCTTGGTGAGCTCGCCGCGATAGCGTGGATTCACCCACGAGTCAGTGATGTCGCGACGCTGACGAGCGCTCAGTTGCTCGAGCGCGTTGGAAGCTGCACTGATGGCGGCGATCGAAAGAACTGACATGTCCGTACTCCTAACTAGTTAAACAAAGAACTGGGCGCGACGCGCCCAGCTGTACTTACCACTTAACCTTGGCGCTGCGACCGGAGCGCATCGCTTCCTCGCGCGCACGCTGCATGGCAGCGCGGCGGTCGGAGATCTGCACGTCGATCGGCTTGGACGGCCGCATGCGCGCGATCATCTCGGCGACGTTGACGTTGGTCAGCACGACCTCGTACTCATGAGCCTTGGCGGTGGCGGCATCGAGCTGGGCGTTGAGCACGTCGACCTTCGCACGCAGCGCGACGTTCTCAGCGTCGCGATCCACGAGCTGAGTACGCGCTGAGTCGCGCTCGGTCATGGCGAGGTCGAGGTTGTGACGCAGCGCCTCGACCATTGCTTGCAGGCCAGCGAGTGTGGGGCGATTGACAGTAGCCATGGTGTGAACTCCTAACAGGTTGAAGATACAAAACGGGCTTGAGCACGGCGCGGGAAGCGCCGTGCTGTATTCATTACTTGGCAGCAGGCGCGGCGAGCTTCGCACGCAGCCAGCTGTAGCCAGAGACCAGAGCGTCGGCAGTGACCTGCGCCGCTGCGTCGATCTGCTTGTCAGCGATCTTGAGCACGACCTTCTCGCCGAACACGGCGAGGATCAGCGCCAGCAGGCCAGCCAGCCACGTCCAGAGGATGAGCGTCAGGCAGCAGAACGCGCCGTACATCAGAGTGACGCCGATAGCGAAGCGGAAGGCAGCACGAACGTAGTCAACGACTTCCAGGGGCACGTCGTCAGCGTTGATGTCGTCGTGAGTAGTTTGAGCGATGGACATGATGAACTCCAATTGGTTGAAAGACACCAAGCGAGCTTGAGCACGGCGCGAGGAGCGCCGTGCGGGATGAGAGCCACTCAGGGCCAGGCGATAGGGTCCCCTTTTCTTCGGAGAGCGAAAGCGAATCCGAAGCCGGGTAGCTCTGTACCCGGAGGGGATAGGAGGCTCCCACGCAGCTCCACGTACCTAGCACCTAGAACTTTGTCCGCATCACCTAGGACTTCGCCCTCACCCACATCACCCACATCGCCTAGAACTTTGTCCGCGTCACCTAACGCCCGCAAAAAAATTCCAAAACTCCAAGTTCGGTCGAGCCCATCTAGAATCCCGCCACCACAAACCCAGAAAAATTTTAGAAATTTTTCACCCAGCGCGAGGCACCCAATGACGGCACGTATCCCACCTCAACCAGACGGGCTGAATCGGGTCGGCAACGGCCGCGGCATGAAGGTGGCCACGCGACCGCTACAGAAGAAGCGCGGGGCCAGCGCCGGCGGCGACATCGCGACGGCCAGGCGCACGGGCATCGATACCAGCACCAATGAAGGCGCTGAGTCTGTCAGCCCGGACAAGCCCTTGACGGAGAAGCAGCGGGCGTTCGTGAAGTTGTGGGCACAAGGCGAGTCGATCCTGAGTGCCAGCGAGCGCGCGGGCTACTCGGACAGCGGCGCCCTGGCCTATCGCATGATCCGCATGCCCAACATCCTGAGGGTCTACAACCAGGAGAAGGCCCTCTACGAGGAGGCGAGCCAGATGTCTCGCAAGAGAGTCATGGACGGCCTGCTGGAGGCGGTGGACATGGCCAAGATGCTGGCCGAGCCGGCGACCATGGTGGCGGGCTGGAAGACGATTGCGCAGATGTGCGGGTACATGGCCCCGATCGAGAAGAA
>JAHEGZ010000088.1:1771-2627 GCA_024644865.1 Aurantimicrobium sp. | reverse complement strand
AGGATTGCGCGGCGACGCGACAAGTCCATCAATTCAGAGGCGAGGGGTGAGTTGTCGGCGTTGTCGCTCACACGGACCTCCTCGGTGCTCGAAAAATGGGGTGCTCGACGGTCGTGTCGAGCTTCGAATGTTTCACGTGAAACAATTCACGCTTTACCGTTCTACTGTAGCGGCGAAAAGCCGAGTCGGCTCCGCCACTTTCCCCAGTCCCAGGATCTCGGAGTGTGCATCCACAAGCTTGTGCTTCGTCAACACCTTCTGTGCCTCTGCGATTTCCTCGTCGACTCGCTGACCCTTGAGGAGCAGCACACGGCCGCCATCGACAAGCAGTGGCTCGAGCCAGGGGATGAGGCCCTTGAGCGCCTTGACGGCACGGGCGGTCACGACATCGAATGTGCGCGTGTTGCCGTATTCCTCGGCGCGACCAGTAAACACCTCGACGTTGGGGAGTCCGAGCTGTGCAACCTGTTCGCGCAGCCATCGGGTGCGTCGCTCGAGGGGCTCAATCAGCACAAAATCGCAATCAGGACGCACAATCGCGAGCACCAGGCCGGGAAGACCGGCGCCACTACCGACGTCGGCAACGCGAAGTCGCGTGCCGCGCGCGGATTCGTCTCGACGATCCAATTCCGGTGCAAGAAGTGCGCAATTCAGAAGGTGGCGGCTCCAGAGCCTGCCGGCTTCGTCGGGACCTATCAGTCCCCATTCCTCACCGTGTTTGCCGAGATTCTCTGCATACCGCCGCATTAACGAGATTCCGCCACCGCACAGGTCGGCCGCTTCTGCGGGTTCCTGTTCGATGGCGGAATGTTTCACGTGAAACTATGCGCGGCTGATGACCGTGTGGCGGTCTGCG
>JAHEGZ010000088.1:797-1506 GCA_024644865.1 Aurantimicrobium sp. | reverse complement strand
TCCCTTTCCACGCTTCGCGCGGTTCTTGCCGACGGGCTGCTGGCGTTGTGCCGGCTTCGCTTCCGTGGCTACTTCTTCAGCGGCGGGTGCCACGATTCCCTTGCGCGCATTGCGCTTGGCTTGACGCTCTTCCCACGCTGCGTGAGCCTCTGATCCAGGAGTCGGCATGTTGCGAATGACCACGAACTGCTGACCCATGGTCCAGAAGTTCGAGACCAGCCAGTACATCATGACACCCAGCGGGAAGGCGAAACCAGAGAACAGGAAGACGAGGGGGAGGATGTAAAGGAGGACCTGCTGCTGACGGTACGTCGCGCTCTCCTTGGTCGCCTTCGAGATGTTCTTGGCCATGATCTGGCGCTGAGTGAAGAACTGCGAGGCGGTCATCGCGACGACCATGATTCCCGCGACCCAGATGACGGACATGTTGCCGTTAGCCGTGGACATTGCCGAGTGAAGCGGAGCCGAGCCGAAAATGGTGGCCTGCCCGAAGTTCGCGGCGAGATCCAATCCCATAAGACCAATTCCCGCGTCACCCTTAGCGGCGTTCGACAGAGTAGTGAAGAGACCGAAGAAGACGGGCATCTGGGCAACGAGCGGCAGGCAGGACGAGAACGGAGACGTTCCGTGCTTGCCATAAAGCGCCATCGTTTCACGGGTCATCGCCTCACGCGAGAACTGGTCGCGCTTGCCCTTGTACTTCTCCTGA
>JAHEGZ010000088.1:0-628 GCA_024644865.1 Aurantimicrobium sp. | reverse complement strand
AGAGGATGATTCCGAAAATGTCGGGCATTAGTGTTCTTTCTTCTTGGGTAGGACAAAGCCAAACCGCGAGAGGGGGAAGTTACCGTCCATTCTCGCAGGTACATCGTCGATTCCGCCACGTGACCACGGGTTGCATCGAAGAATTCGCCAACCCGTCATCGCACCGCCCCGGAACAGGCCGTATTGCTGCACCACTCCGAGACCGTATGCAGAGCAGCTCGGGTGGAACCGGCACACGTTGCCGTAAAGCGGCGAAACCACCTTTCGCCACCCCATGATGAACGCAACGAGGACGTTTCGGGGGAATAAGTAAAGGTGCCCAAACATCACGCAGACCACCGCACGGAACATTCCGCAAGATCGCGCTCGAGCGATTCGAAATCGGGAACCGATCCTTCGCACCGAAATCGAAAAACGATATCGCCCTCAAGCCGACCCGACTCGATCAGCGACTTGGCGATGGCGCGGGTACGGCGGCGAATGGTGTTGCGCACGACGGCATTGCCACATTTTGATGTGACGATGATTCCCACCCTGGCTCCTGGCGCGACAATGCGGTAGCCAATCAGATGGTTAGTAACACACTTATCCCCACGTCGAACCACCGAGCGAAAGTCGCCTGGTTCAA
>JAHEGZ010000087.1 GCA_024644865.1 Aurantimicrobium sp. | reverse complement strand
TGGTCGACCACGCGCGCTACATCGGGGCGCCCATCTCTGACGGGCGAGTGACCCCCGCAGAGTTGGAAGGCTCGGAAGTGTGGGTGCTGTCAGCGCTTCACGGGATTCGTGTCGCGACAGAGTGGATCGGCGGAGCCGCTCTTCACATCGAAACGGGTCGAGTCGAGTACTGGCGTCAGCAATACGTCAATCGTCGCGCCGCGCTGTAGGCCCGTTTACTCCGCTCCAATAATCCTCCAAGGTTCAACTGGGTACGCTTGAGCCATGAACGAAGTCCTGGCGTGGTTCCTTGGGGGCGTCGAGTCGATCGATCCCGTGCTCCGCACTCTTTTCGCCGGGTTTGCCATTCTGCTCGAGACGAGCGTCCTCATCGGGCTTGTCATCCCCGGCGACTCTGTCGTTCTCGTCGCCGCGACGGGAGTGGGGTCAACCGTTGAATACGTCTCACTCATCGTCGCCATCGTCATCGGCGCTCTCATTGGAGAGACCATTGGCTATTACGTCGGAAAGACTTTCGGACCAGCAATCCAGCACTCCAAACTGGGCCAGCTCGTCGGACACAAAAACTGGGTCGCGGCAGAAAAGTTTCTCGACCAACGCGGTGGTTGGGCGGTTTTCGTTTCGCGATTCCTGCCCGTGCTGCACTCAGTCGTGCCACTGACGGCCGGAATTATCGGAATGCACTACCGTCGTTTCATCGCGTGGACCGCTCCGGCCTGCGTGATCTGGGCAATCCTGTACGTCTCAGTCGGACACTCGGTGGCAATGAGTTTTGACGCATTGAGCGAGAGCCTTCACTTTGCCGGCTACATCTTCGTTGGCGTCATCGTCCTGTTCATTGTCGTCATGACGCTAGTGAAGAAGGCGCTCCACAAATACGCTCACAACGACGAGCCCGGTGCAAAGTCCTAACGAAGTGATGCAGCGACGTTCTTCGTCGCGACGCGGGCCGCTTCGATGAAGATGGGGTCGCCCTTTTCCGAGGCTACGAAAGCGCGGGCGAGAAGGGCGTCCATAGTGACGAATCCGTTCTCCAAGATCTGAATTGCCTCTTCGTTGGCCTTGAGGCCGAAATCTGACTCGAAGCGACGGGCAAGCAACTCGCACGAACGACGAGAAGCAGTGTCGCCAGCGAGCGGGCGAATGTCGAGAACATCACCCATGCGAAGCGAGCGGAAACCGGTCTCGGTCCGGAACAGCGAGAGATAGGTTTCGAAGAGTTCGTCAATGGCATCAGCTGCCGTCGCAGGTTTGGACTCATCGAGAGTCGCTTGGAACGCCATCGCAGTGCGCTCGAAATTACGGGTCGCCAAGGCCTTGAGAAGAACGACACGATCTTCGAAATAGCGATAAACGGTTCCGATTGATGCCCCGGCCTGCTTTGCGACGGCGGCTGTGGTGAGCTCTTCGTAACCGTGGCGTTGAATCAGCGTCGCTGCTGCGTCAAGCAAGGCTGCGAGTCGGAGATTGCTTCGCGCCTGAACAGGCGCTGCGCGGAGGAGATCGGAATCGCGGAGCATCTCACTGGCTGATGTGATGTTTGGCACTGTGGTGGCCGTCCTTTTGAACGTTAATCGACTGTATAAATGGTGAATTCCGAAGGACCAACTTGTGTGGGGAAAGTTGGATAACAAAAGTGTAAGAACAAAGCATTAAGTAACACAACTAACAAAAGAAACGTCGCTTTCCCCCACAGGCTAGATTAGAACGCGTGCCGAGCCGACAGCCCCGAAACTCGCGAATCCATCGACTCGCTCGACTTGAGGACTGGTTTGTTGCGCAACGCGCGCGAATTTCAGCAAGGACCGGCCATGTGCCGACGGTGATCGGTTTCCGCGGGTTCGGTTCGACCACTACCGTTCGCATTCTGGCCCGCTTGCTGTACGTTCATCCGGACCCGTCAACTCGTAAGGTCCGCAAAGTTGTGCGCGGTTGGCGCGCCTTCACGAGCGTCCCAGTGGCCAACCACAAGGTCAAGATAAGTATCGGTGAGCGCTCGTTCACGGTAACGAGCGACCGCGGTGGCGTTATCGACGTCGAATTGGACGTCTCGCTGACACCCGGCTGGCACGACTTTGAGATGCTCGCCACGGAAGACGGTGGCTGGACGCACACCGAGGTTCTCGTTGTTGACCCACAGGCACGCGTCGGTATCGTCAGCGACATCGACGACACGGTGATGGTCACGTACTTGCCGCGGTTATTCCTCGCGGCGTGGAACACGTTCGTTCTCGACGAGAACGCTCGCCGCCCGGTGCCGGGAATGCCCGTGCTGTTGAACAAGATCGCCGCGAACTATTCCGACGCCCCGACCGTGTACCTGTCGACTGGACCGTGGAACGTTGCGCCGACTCTCGAACGCTTCCTGTCGCGACACATGTACCCCAAGGGCCCTCTGCTGCTCACCGACTGGGGCGCAACCCCCGAGCGCGCGTTTCGAAGTGGCCGCGAGCACAAGTCCTCGAGCCTTGAGCGACTCGCGCGGGACTTCCCCGACATCAAGTGGGTACTCGTCGGCGACGACGGCCAACACGATGAGACCATTTACGGAAACTTCGCTCGCGACTTCCCCAATCACGTGCTCGCAGTCGCTATCCGTCGCTTATCAACACCCGAAGCCGTTCTGGC
>JAHEGZ010000023.1 GCA_024644865.1 Aurantimicrobium sp. | reverse complement strand
CTTGGGCGTGTGACTCACGCGCTGCCTTGGCGAGCTCAAACTCGGCCAGCGAGGCTTCGTGTGTCTCGTCGATTTTCTTTTGAACACCGCGAGCCTGAACATCCTGGCCGACCATGATGACGGCCAGAAGAACGAGTTGCAAGAAGGCTTGCGAAATCCACGCCACGATGATGACGGGGTCACCGCTCATGATTGCCGCGGGCAGGCTGATAAAGGCAATCGCGGCAAAGGCGTAAGCCGCCCACATTGTGCCGACCGCACCGGTGATACGCGCGGCTAGCTTTTCGTTGAACTCGCGAATGCCCACGGTGCTACTTTACGAGTGCCCGGACGGCGGCAACGAATGCCTCGATGTCGTCGACGGTGGTGTCCCAGGCGCACATCCAACGAACTTCGCCGGTCGCCGGATTCCAGTCGTAGAACCGAAAGTCTTTGCGCAGTTCTTCTGCCACTCCTGGCGGAAGAATGACGAAGACTCCGTTCGACTGCGTGGGATTGGTGAATGTGAGCCCCTTCACGTCGTCGAGAGACGAGCGGAGAAGTGACGCCATCTTGTTGGCGTGGTGAGCATTGCGGTGCCAGAGGTCACCCTCGAGCAGGGCCACCAACTGTGCCGATGCAAAGCGCATCTTCGAGGCAAGCTGCATGTTCATCTTGCCGAGGAACTTGAGACCCGGGGCCGCTGCCGGGTTGAACACAACGATGGCTTCTGCGCCCATGATGCCGTTTTTTGTTCCCCCGTAGCTGAGCACGTCGACACCAGCGTCTCGAGTGAACGCTCGCAGTGGCAGCCCCAGGCTGGCGGCTGCATTTGAGACGCGCGCGCCATCCATGTGTACGTGCATGCCCAGCGAGTGCGCGCGATCGGCGATGGCTCGAACCTCGTCGACGGTGTACACCGTGCCGAGTTCGGTTGATTGCGTGATTGAGACGACGGCGGGTTGAGGGTGGTGTTCGTCGCCGAATCCATACGCCTGCTCATCAATCGAAGCGGGAGTGATTTTGCCGTCACTGTGCGAAACCGGCAACAGCGCGAAATGCCCAACCGATTGTGGGGCCACCGACTCGTCGGTTGCCAAGTGAGCCGCACTCGAGCAAATGACCGCGCCCCACCGGGGCAACATTGCCTGGAGGCTCGTCACGTTTGCGCCGGTGCCGTTGAACACCGGGAACACTTCGATGCCCGTTCCGAAGTGCGTCTCCATCACGTGAATCAAGCGTTCCGTGTAGACGTCTTCTCCATAGCTAACCTGGTGTCCGCCGTTGGCCGCCGAAAGAGCTTCCATTACCTCGGGGTGAACACCTGCGTAGTTGTCGGAGGCAAATCCGCGCCATGCGGCATCGTGAATTCTCTGCATGGTCGTCAGCCTAGGCCCGGATGCCCACGGTCGACTCGATCACCGGCGACATCTTCTTGTGCAGTGCTTCGTAGAACATTGAAAGCGGGAACTCGTCATCGAGAAGTTGGTCGGTCATCTCACCGGCAGTGCCTGACACCGGAAGGGCATCCGGACCCTTGGCCCAGACGGAGGCGGGATGCGGGGTGAGCGTATTGGCGACGAGCTGGTAAGCAGCCAACCAGTGCGACACCTTCGGTCGGTCGATGGAGCGCCAATAGAGTTCGTCGATGGCATCGCTGAGCTGCACGACCACATCGGGAACAAGGGGCCAGTCAATCGAGAGTTTGTTGTCGGTCCAGTGCAACACGTCGTGCTGATGTAGCCACGCAAAGAGCAGCTGACCGGCGACGGCGTCGTAGTTGCGAACACGCGTACCAGTAATGGCGAAGCGGAAGATTCGATCGAAGACCACCGCATAGAGAACAAGTGATGCATGATGACGAATGCTCGGGCTTGCGCTTTCGTCGCGGCTGAGCTTCACGCACTCACGGAACGCGGTGAGGTCACAGCGCAGTTCTTCGAGTCCGTAGAGAAAGAACGGCATGCGCTGTTTGATCATGAACGGGTCAAACGGCAGATCTCCGCGCATGTGTGTGCGGTCGTGAATGAGGTCCCACATGATGAACGTCTCTTCGGCGAGCTTCTGATCGCGCAGCAGCTCGAGCGCGTCGGCTGGAAGTTGCAGGCTGGTGATATCCGCGGCTGCGTTGACGACTGTGCGAAAACGCGCGGCCTCGCGATCTTGAAAAATGGCGCCCCACGTGAACGCGGGAATCTGACTCATCGCCACGCTCTCGGGGAACAGCACGGCTGAGTTTGTGTCGTAGCCGGCGGTGAAGTCGAGAAAGCGAATCGGCAAGAACAGCTTGTTCGAGTAGCTGGTGGACTCGAGTTCGGCGATGAAGTCGGGCCACATCACCTCGACCAGAACGGCTTCGACGAAGCGATTGCGACTTCCGTTCTGCGTGTACATCGGGAACACGACGAGGTGGCGAACTCCGTTAAGCCGCAGCGACGCCGGGTCGAAGGCAAGGATGGACGACAGAAAGTCAGGAACGGCGAATCCGCCCTCGGCCCAGGCGCGAAAATCGTCGGTGCACGCGTCGAGGTAGGTTGCGTCGTGGGGAAAGAGCGGCGCGAGTTCGGCGATGGACTCGCGGAGGGCATCCACGTGTCTGGCGGCGAGAGCGTGCGAGCCGGCCTCAGCAATTGATCCGTCTTGAGCCTGCAGCTCTTGCAGCGCAGACGCGGCCGACTTTAGTTGGAGCCAGGCGGGGTGGGTGACGAAATCTACGCGGTCGATCTCAGTGTTTGCCATCTCTCCACGCTACGCGTGCGCCAATATAAAAGCCATAATGAACAACATGAAGCTCAGCGTTGAGAAAAGCCGTTTTGTCATTACTGGCGCCGCCTCGGGCATGGGCCTTCTCTACGCTCGAAGGGCAGTGGCTGAGGGCGCCGCCGCCGTAGTGCTGTGGGACGTCGACAAAGCGGGACTGGCCCGCGTGAAGTCTGAACTCGACATGGCGGCCTGGCCGACCACCCAGATTGTGACCGGCACCGTTGACCTGAGCTCGCGCTCGGCCATCGAAAAGGCCGCGGCCAGGGTCATCAAAAAGTTTGGTGGCACAGATGTGCTGATCAACAACGCCGGCGTGGTGCGCGGTGCATTCTTTTGGGATCACGACAACGCCAAGCACACCGAGCTCACAATGCAGGTGAACGCGCTTGCCCCGATGTTCGCAACCCACGAGTTCCTGCCGGGCATGATGGCCAGCTCGACGCCTTCGCGCATCGTGAACATCGCCTCCGCGGCGGGCATGCTGTCGAACCCGAAGATGAGCGTTTACGCATCCAGCAAGTGGGCACTCATCGGCTGGAGTGATTCGCTGCGTCTGGAGCTCAAGCGTGAGGGTTACCCGCAGGTTGCTGTGACCACCGTGGCACCGAGCTACATTTCGACGGGCATGTTCGAGGGCGTTCGTGGCCCACTGATGACGCCCATCATGAAGCCCCAGTACGCGGTCGATCGGGTCTGGAAGGCGATGATTTCTGGCAAGTCATTCTTGATGCTGCCGTGGTCGGTGCACCTTTCGAAATTCCTGAAGGGCGTTCTGCCGCAGCGTGCGTTCGACTGGATTGCCGCCCACGTTTTTCACGTCTACGACTCGATGGAGCACTTCACCGGTCGTAAGTAGGTTGACTAGCCGTTGACGATGGCGTAGTCGATTCCCATCACACCGAGGGCCAGAAACCAAAGCCCGACTGGGCTAAGGCAGCTCGCGAGAGCAAAATGCCATGACCTCCGGTTTCGCCGAGTGCGACGAATCGTCATGGTCAACATCGCGATGTACAGCAGTGGCGGGCCGAATGCCATGACAATCAGCGCCCAATCTTGAACCGATGAATTTCGGTAGGCCATTCCGGCCAGCCCGGCGAAGAAGTAAGCAATCAGTGTGATGAGTGCACCGAGCAGAACCAACCCAATAGAAAGCTCGCGGTCACGGGGGCGTTCAACCCAAACCGTCTTCAGACTGTTCACACTTCCTCCTTACTCATGACACTACCGCCGGGGTGCTGGGCGACCTAGAGAAACATCGGGCGGTCGTCGTCTTCTCTGGTGAGAGTCACGACGACCGGCACGTGGTCGCTCGGTCCGTCGCCCTTGCGCTCGTCACGCACGATTTCGGCTGATTCGACCAGTTGGGCGAACGCCGGTGAACCCATGATGAAGTCGATGCGCATCCCCTCGTTTCGAGGAAAGCGCAACTGCTTGTAATCCCAGTACGTGTAACCCTCGGGAATCAGGGGCCGAACCACGTCGGTCAAGCCAATGCTCTCGAACGCGAAGAACGCGTCGCGCTCCGGTTGTGACACGTGCGTCGAGTTCTCGAACTCTGCCATGTCCCACACGTCGGTGTCGAACGGGGCGACATTCCAGTCGCCCATCAGCGCCAGAGGCATGTCGGGATGCTCGGCCAACCAGCCCTGCGTATCGCGAGCTAACCCGGCCAACCACTCGAGCTTGTAGGGGTAGTGCGCGTTGTCGAGTTCGCGTCCGTTGGGAACGTAAAGGCTCCACACCCGAACCCCGTCGATGGTCGCGCCGATGGCTCGGGCTTCGACCGGCGGCTGCCCGTCGTCACCGACCGGGCCAAAACCTGGCTGTGACGCAAAGGTGACCTCAACGTCTTCGAGGCCGAGACGGCTGGCGATGGCTACGCCGTTCCATTGGTTCAAGCCGTGAAGTACGACCTCGTAGCCGGCCTCTTCGAAGGCCGCATACGGGAATTGGTTGTCTCGGCACTTGATTTCTTGCATCGCCAGCACGTCAATGTCTGCCCGGTGCAGGTAGTCGATGACGCGGTCAACTCGCGCTCGAATCGAATTGACGTTCCAGGTGGCGATGCGCACTAGACGATCCGACAGGTGTTGCCGAGCTCGGCATCCACGCCACCATCGCGGTGCGCGTCGATGTAGCCGGGGTTGCGTTCCAGCCACATGGTCACGAACCAGCAGCCCGAGGTGATCTTCTTGTCGGTGGTGGCAAGGATGTCGTCGATGACCCGCTTGACCATGATTGCGCCGATGCCACCGCCTCGTTGAGCCGGGTCGACGAAGGTTCCGGTGACCATGAACTCGTCACCGCGCATGGAGTACGCCGCGTGTCCGATTTCGATGCCGTCTTTGAGCAGCAGATACCGGGATGTGCTGGGGGAGTGAACGACCTCGAGACTCATACGAAAAGACTACCGAGCCGACCTAGTGCGAGAATGAAAGCATGACCACGGGTTCGGTAATCTTCGGCGATAACGCCGACGTATTGCCGACTCTGGCCGATGGCAGCTTTCAGCTGATCTACATCGACCCCCCATTCAACACCGGCCGCGAGCAAGTGCGGGGGCGAACCACAATGACCAAGGCGACCGCCGAGACAGATGACTCGGTGTTGACTGTCACTGGCTTCAAGGGTCAGTCGTACGAGCGCATCCGCCATTCGCTCATGCGCTACGACGATCGCTTCGAGGACTACTGGGGTTTTCTCGAGCCCCGTCTCCAAGAGGCGTGGCGACTGCTCGCCGACGATGGCACCCTCTATGTGCACCTCGACTACCGCGAGGCGCACTATGCCAAAGTCCTGCTCGACACCCTGTTCGGTCGCGAATCATTCTTGAACGAGATCATCTGGGCCTACGACTACGGCGGAAAGTCAAAGAACCGCTGGCCCGCCAAGCACGACACGATTTTGGTCTACGTGAAAGACCCGAAAAATTACGTCTTCAACTCGGATGACGTCGACCGCGAGCCCTACATGGCTCCGGGTCTGGTGACCGCCGACAAGATCGAGCGAGGCAAGTTGCCCACCGACGTGTGGTGGCACACCATTGTTTCGCCGACCGGCAAAGAGAAAACCGGATACCCCACGCAGAAGCCCGAGGGCATTCTTCGCCGCATCATTCAGGCGTCAACCAACGAGGGTGACACAGTGCTCGACTTCTTTGCCGGCAGTGGCACCACGGGTGCGGTGGCGGCAGCTCTCGGCCGAAACTTTGTGCTGGTAGACCAAAACCCCGAGGCCATCGCAGTGATGCGAGAGCGGCTCGGAGTTTCGGGCGTTGACTTTATTGACGCAACTGAGCGGGCGTCTTAGCTCTTTTTCTTAGATGATTTGGCGGCCTTGGCCTCAGCTGCCACGAGTGAGGCGTCGTCGTAGTTGCCACCAGCGGTGCCGGGGTCGACCATGGCGCCCATCTCTTCGGCTGCGTTCTCTGCCATCACGGCGGCGTCACGCGCTGCCAGCTCTTCAATGCCCGAGCGCTGACGCAGCGGCGGGGTCTTGAGGAACCAACTGAGCGTAAACGCGATGATCGCAACGACCAGGCAGATCCAGTACACGCTGATGGATGCGCTCGAGAAACCGACCAGGAACGGGTCGCTCAGACGAGGGTCAGCACCGATAAGGAAGGAAGTGTCACCATTCATCGCGGTCGTCGCAGACGCTGGGTCTTTTGCCGCGCCGAGAAGCACTTTCAGGATGCCCTTATTCGCGGGGTTCGCCAGCACGGCAGGGTCTTTGAGCGCTGCCTTGAGCGGATCGAGGTAGAGCGGATTCTGGAACGCTTCTTTAATGGTCTCGGGAATGCGCGAGAAGAGCACCGAGAACAGGACCGCGGTGCCGGCCGTTCCACCCATCGTGCGGAAGAACGTGGACGACGAGGTTGCAACACCCATGTCCTGCGGGTCAACCGAGTTTTGGCTCGCAACCGTCAGAGTCTGCATGAGCTGGCCGAGTCCGGCTCCGAGCAAGAACATGCCAATCATGATGAACCAGACCGGCTTGTCGTAGGTCAAGAAGGTCAGGTAGCCGTAGGCGATGACCAAGAATGCCGTTCCC
Source organism: Aurantimicrobium sp. (assembly GCA_024644865.1). Lineage (GTDB taxonomy): Bacteria > Actinomycetota > Actinomycetes > Actinomycetales > Microbacteriaceae > CAIOLM01. Next base: position 6,196 of record JAHEGZ010000023.1, on the reverse strand, counting down.
ACGCGGGGGAACCACTGATAGTTACCCGTGCGCGACATGATCTGACCGCTAATCATCGAGGCCGCCATCATGCCGATGATCATTGGCAGCATGAGCAATCCGCTCTGCGTTGGTGTCGCTCCGAGAACCAGTTGCAGGTACAGCGGAATGGTCATCATTCCACCGAACATGGCGAAGCCCACGAAGACGCCCATGATGGTGGCCATTGAGAAGGTCTGCGATTTAAACAGCTTGAGCGGAATGAGCGCGTCATCCTTCATTCGACGCTCGGCCAGAATGAACAGCAGGATGCCCGCTGCGCCGATCGCGTAACAGGCCAGTGACCCTGCCGAGCCCCAGCCCCACTCGCGACCCTGTTCGGCGACGAGCAGTAGCGGTGCCACTGACATGATGACGAACGTGGCACCCCACCAGTCGATGCGAACACCCCGACGGTGGTTGGCCGGAAGGTGCAAGAAGGCGAGAACGACGAGAAGGGCGATGATGCCGACCGGAATGTTGATCAGGAAGACCCAGCGCCAACCGGAGATGCCGAGGATTTCAGGGGTACCCGAAAGCAGACCACCGATGAGCGGACCGATGACACTCGAGACACCGAAGACGGCAAAAAAGAAGCCTTGATATTTCGCACGCTGGCGGGGAGCGAGCATGTCACCCATGATGGCCAGCGGCAACGCCATCAGACCACCGGCGCCAAGACCCTGTACGGCACGCCATCCGGCGAGCTGATACATGTCGGTCGCGGTTCCTGAGAGCAGCGATCCGAGCAAGAAGATTGCGATGGCAATGATGAAGAGCGGACGACGTCCGAAAATGTCGCTGAGCTTGCCATAGATCGGCGTCGCAATCGTCGACATGATCATGTAGCCGGTCGTGACCCACGCCTGCAGGCTCATGCCGTCGAGGTCATCAGCGATGGTTCGCATGGATGTGCTCACAACGGTCTGGTCGAGAGCAGAGAGGAACATACCGGCCATGAGGCCAACCATCACCAAATTGATTTGGCGGATGGTCATGGTGGACCCGGCCGCAAGTTTGCGTGCATCGCGTTTGGACTGCTTCATGTCAACCTTCTACGGTTCGATGTAAGAAAATCGGTAACTATTAGTAACCTAGGTAACTCATAGTAGCTTAGTTGCGAAAATCATTGAGACTGGAGGAGGTGGCCTTGGACGAGAAGTTTGCCGAGCTTAAATCACGCGTGCAACCTGGCGACCGCGAGGTTCTTCCAACGGTGATCGAGGTCATCGGAGACAAATGGTGCCTCTTCGTCTTGATTCTCCTGGCCAAGAAGCCCCGACGTTTCACCGAACTCGTTGAGGTCGTTCCCGATATCTCGCGTCGGATGATGACGGTCACACTGCGCAAACTCGAACGAGATGGCCTGGTCGAACGCATCGCGCACAGCGACAACCCGCCTCGCATTGAATACACCGTGACGAAACTTGGGCTGACCGTGAACAAGCCTCTGGCGGCGGTTTTTGAGTGGGCGCTCGATCATCGCGACGAGGTTTTGTCCAATCGTGACCGTTACGACAGTGCCTCCGGAAAATAACAGGTTCATCACCTAAACTCGCGAAAGTGAGTTCCCGTCCTCTTCGCCAGCGCTCAGGCTTTTGGTGGGCCCTGTTTGCCGCGATTGTCATTGTCGGCGCGGGGGCTTCATTCATCGGAATTTCGGTGGTGCATCCGCCTTCGACCGCGACGGCCTCGACGGGTTCGGTTCGGCCACAGGCTGACCCAACTCCAACCCCCACGTTCGACATGCGCAAGTACACGATCAACTCACCGGCAAGCCGCTGGGTTGTCGTCGACAAACTTCGACCGCTGAACCCCATCGGGTACATTCCTCCGGATCTGGTACACGTCTCAATTGCCTCGACTTTCTCGACGACGCTTCGGCGCGAGGCCAATTCTGCCCTGGTCACTATGCAGGCGGCGTTCAAGAGGTCGCACACGTCGTACGGTCTCGTCGTGCACAGCGCCTACCGCAGCTACAAGACCCAACAGGCGGTGTGGGATGGCGACTACAACCTCACGGCCAAGCCCGGGTACAGCGAGCACCAAACCGGATGGGCAGTCGACCTCGGCGCAAAGAGCGGTAAGTGTTCCATCTACGAGTGCTTCGGGGCTTTGACTGAGGGCGTGTGGCTTGCCGCAAACTCATATAAATATGGATTCATCTTGCGCTACCCCAAGGGTATGCAGAACGTGACCGGCTTTCAGTACGAGCCATGGCACTTTAGGTACGTTGGCGTTGAGTTGGCTACCGAAATGCACAACCGTGGAATCAAGACGCTCGAGCAGTTCTTCGGTCTGCCCAACGCACCGAAGTACAACCGTTGGGGCCACTAGCGACGAGCCACTAGCGACGAGCCACCGGTGGCTCGGCGCGGGTGTTAGCTCGGCGCACGTTCTAGCTCAGCGCGGCGTCGACAATCTTGCGCGCCTCGGCCTGAACGAGCTTGAGGTGTTCGGGACCCATGAACGATTCAGCGTAAATCTTGTAGACGTCCTCGGTTCCAGAGGGGCGAGCGGCAAACCACGCGAACTCGGTCTGCACCTTGAGTCCGCCCACGGCGGCACCGTTACCCGGCGCGTGAGTGAGCTTTGCCGTGATCGGGTCGCCGGCAAGTGTCGTTGCAGTGATGTCATCACCGCTGAGTTTGCCGAGCTTCGCTTTTTGCTCGCGGTTGGCTGGGGCATCCACTCGTTCGTAGGCCGGTTCACCGTATCGGGCGACGAGCTCGCGGTAGAGCTGCGACGGAGTCTTGCCCGTGACGGCGATGATTTCGCTTGCGAGTAGCGCAAGGATGACGCCGTCTTTGTCAGTCGACCAGACGGTGCCGTCGAAGCGCAGGAACGATGCCCCGGCGCTTTCTTCGCCGCCAAAACCGACAGAGCCGTCGACGAGGCCGGGCACGAACCACTTGAATCCGACCGGCACCTCCCAGAGCTCGCGACTCAGGCCCTCAGCCACACGGTCGATCATTGTGCTCGAGACGAGGGTCTTGCCGATGCGCGCATCGGGGCGCCAGTTGGGGCGGTTGCGATACAGGTAGTCGACTGCCACGGCCAGGTAGTGGTTCGGGTTCATGAGACCCTCGTCGGGCGTGACGATTCCGTGGCGGTCGGCGTCGGCATCGTTTCCGGTGAGCACGTCGAAGTCGTTTCGCTTGCCGATGAGCGAGGCCATCGCGTTCGGGCTTGATGGGTCCATGCGAATCTTCTCGTCCCAGTCGAGGGTCATGAACGCCCACTGCGGGTCGACCTCGGGGTTCACCACGGTCAGGTTCACACCGTATTGCGCAGCAATCTGACCCCAGTAGGCAACGGATGCTCCACCGAGTGGGTCGGCACCAATGCGCACCCCGGCCGCCGCAATCGCGGCCATGTCGATCACGTTGCCGAGGTCATCCACGTAGTTCGCCAAGAAGTCGTAGCCTTCGACGCGGTCACTCGGATCGACGCGCTGCACATCGACCAGCCCGGCAGCGATGAGTTCGTTCGCGCGCTTGGCAATCCAGTTGGTCGCGTCGGAGTCGGCCGGGCCGCCGTGCGGAGGGTTGTACTTAAAGCCACCGTCTTGGGGTGGATTATGCGAGGGCGTCACCACAATGCCGTCGGCCTGATCGCTGTGGCCGGCGTTGTTGTACTTGAGAATGGCGTGAGAAACGGAAGGCGTGGGCGTGAAACCATCGCGCGAGTCAGCGAGCACGCGAACGCCGTTGGCAACGAGCACCTCGAGGGCGGTGGTCTGGGCCGGACGACTCAGCGCATGGGTGTCGGCACCGATGAACAGCGGGCCGGTGATTCCCTGCAGGGCACGGTACTCGACGATGGCCTGCGTGGTGGCTGCGATGTGGTCTTCGTTGAAGGCGGTGTTGAACGACGAACCGCGGTGACCGCTCGTGCCAAAAACGACCGCTTGGTCGGGGTTGCTCACATCAGGATGCCCCGAATAGTAGGCCGCGATAAGAGCATCGACGTTGATCAAATCAGAGGCAAGGGCACGGGTTCCAGCGCGAGTGTTCACCGTCACAGTCTGCCAGCGCTAGTACCCTAAAGAAATGGCTTCGACACGAAAACCTTCCGGCCCACGCACCTACAGCTACCTGGGTCCTGCTGGCACGTTCACCGAAGCTGCCTTGGCTCAGGTTCCCGAGGCCAAAGGTGCAGCTTGGCGCGCGGTGAGCAACGTCGGTGAAGCCCTCGACGATGTCGTGAAGGGTCGCTCCACTGCAGCCATGATCGCCATCGAAAACTCGGTCGACGGAGGCGTTACTGCCACGCAAGACGCCCTGGCGAACATCCCAAACTTGCGCATCATCGGCGAGTACCTCGTGCCTGTTGCGTTCAATCTGGTCGCCCGCCCGGGAACCACGCTCAAAGACGTCAAGGTTGTCAACGCGCATCCGGTTGCCTACGCGCAGTGCCGAGCCTGGCTTGAGTCAAAGGTCAAGAACCACGAGCACATGCCAGCCACGAGCAATGTGGGTTCGGTTGTCGAGCTGCTCGGTGGCACGGGCGATGCCGCCATCGCGCCTCCCGGAATTGAGAAGCATCACAAGGTCACTGTCTTGGCCGCCGGAATCGGCGAGAACAAGAACGCGATGACTCGCTTCGTGCTCGTCAGCAAGACGACGGAACTGCCCAAGCCCACGGGCCGTGACAAGACGAGTCTGATTGTCGAGCTTCCCGAAGACCGTTCTGGTGCCCTGCTCGAAATGCTCGAGCAGTTCGCTACGCGCGGAGTTAACCTGAGCCTGATTCAGTCGCGCCCCATTGGTGACGAGATCGGTCGCTACCGTTTCGTCATCGACGCCGACGGTCACGTGCGCGAAGAGCGAATGGCGGATGCCCTGCTGGGCCTTCGTCGCTTCAGCCCGCGCGTCACGTTCCTGGGCAGCTACCCACGCGCTGACCGCGCGGCGACGACGCACGCGCAGGAGTACTCCGACAAGGTGTTCACCGACGCTCGCAAATGGCTCAAGGGAATCCTCGGTTAAGCTCGTATCGTGATTGACCTTCAACTGCTGCGCGAAAACCCCGACGTCATTCGACGCTCGCAGGCCGCACGCGGCTCATCCGTCGAGGTTGTCGACGAGGCCATCGCAGCCGACGCGGCCAAGCGCGTTGCCCTCACCGAGTTCGAGAGCCTGCGCGCTGAGCAAAACGCGTTTAGCAAGAAGGTCGGACAGGCGCAGGGCGACGAAAAGAAGGCTCTTCTCGCTGGGGTGGCCGAGCTTTCGCAGCGCGTCAAGGATGCGCAGGCCGCAGCCAATGACGCCGACGAGGCATGTGCCAAGATCGTGCGCAGTATCGAAAACGTGATCATCGACGGTGTTCCTGCCGGCGGCGAAGAGGGATTCGTGACGCTGCGCGAGCGCGGCACCCCGCCGACTTTCGACTTTGAGGTTCGTGACCACGTAGAAATTGCCGAGGGTCTCGATGCCATCGACCTCGTTCGCGGCGCCAAGGTGTCAGGTTCACGCTTCTATTTTTTGAAGGGCATTGGCGCTCGACTCGAGCTGGCGCTCATGAATATGGGTCTCGACAAGGCGCTGGGCTATGGGTTCACTCCGCTCATCACCCCGACGCTGGTTCGCCCAGAGGTTATGCAGGGCACGGGCTTTTTGGGCGAGCATGCTGACGAGGTCTACTACCTGCCGGCTGACGACCTCTACCTCACCGGAACGAGCGAAGTAGCGCTCGCCGGGTATCACGCGGATGAAATTCTCGATGTGTCGAACGGTCCAATTCGCTACGCGGGCTGGTCGTCGTGCTACCGACGCGAGGCTGGCTCGGCCGGAAAAGACACTCGCGGCATCATCCGTGTGCACCAGTTCAACAAGCTCGAGATGTTTGTGTACGCGCATCCGGATGAGGCCGAAGCCGAGCACGACAAGCTCGTGGCCTGGCAGGAAGAGATGATGCAAGCGCTCGATCTGAGCTACCGCGTCATCGATGTTGCAGCCGGCGACCTGGGTTCCAGCGCGGCCCGCAAGTTCGACGTCGAAGCGTGGCTTCCATCGCAGGCCGCGTTCCGTGAGCTCACCAGCACGAGCAACTGCACCACCTTCCAGGCTCGTCGTCTCGACACTCGCTACCGCACCGAGTCGGGCAAGACCTCGCCGGTGGCGACTCTCAACGGAACCCTCGCCACCACTCGTTGGATCGCGGTGTTCCTTGAGAC
>JAHEGZ010000085.1:2219-2632 GCA_024644865.1 Aurantimicrobium sp. | reverse complement strand
AGCTCCGCTTCCGAGTAGCCTGTCTCAGGGTCGGATGATAGTTTGTGTTGCGGCGCATAGGTGACGTCCGCCTCGATTACAAAGCGGGAATCGTACCAGCAATAGCGCCGGATAAATCCAGCAAGCTCTCGCGCTAAGTCGCCGGCAATGACCCGGGAAACGGCTATATAGCCGGTTTTTGGTGCTCTCATGTTCTTTCCTCTTTTCCGAGCCGGGGAAGTCCCAACCTCAAGGCACAGTTCTAATCCGACTCGACACTAGCGGCAAGCACTTTCGACGCTAGCGACGCTTTTAAGCTCTCAGGCCGGCCTCTTCCAGCGCCCCTGCCTTTATTCTAGCCACACTGTAAAGCTCGAGGGCTCCTTCCCTCGTTCAGCCCCTACCCTCTCTTTCCAGCGCCGTTGTAATCTCTC
>JAHEGZ010000085.1:0-2209 GCA_024644865.1 Aurantimicrobium sp. | reverse complement strand
AACGACACTGGAAACTCTCGAGGACCCCCTTCCCCTCCCGTGCCGTCGGACTTTTCGGTCGTTCCCTGTTTTGGGGTTTTCCGTTTCTTCGGTGGTGTGCCCCTCGTCCTCACTTCGCTCGCCCTTCCAGCGGCCCCCCGCCGGCTCGCTCGCTCGCCTTGCTCCGTTAGGCACCCCGGGGACCTCCTGTGGCATCGGGTCGGGTAGGAGTCCCAGAGCCCGGATGGAACGGGACTGCGCAAGCGACGGTGGGGAGCGACACCCGTGTCTGAACCTTCCGCAATCCACCCGCGTCTGATGGACCCGCTCGAGCTTCCGGGGGCATTGCCACCTGGGGAAAGCGGGTACGGCAAAAAAAATTTGCTCAGGACAATTCAGCGCAGCAACTCAGCAGCGACAAAACCAACTGTTACGAGGTGAGCGGTCGTCGAGCGAACCGAGGGCTTGGATAAGAACTAACCGAGGTCCCGAAGTCCGACTGAGGGCCCGGTTAGTTAGGTGCCACCCCTCATGACCATATGTCAAGACAGCAATTGGTATGCCGTGTTGCTTTAGTAGGGAAGTGTAGCCGTAGGCCGAGGGACTAGCTGGTAAAAGACATTGCGAGCCTCGAACTCGGTATTGAAGGTCCACGCCACGCAAGGGGCACCTTCTCGGATGAGGTCAACCTCGAACCGCTGATGAGCTTCCCCGTTGCACTCGAGTAGCTGAACGGTCTCGCCGCCGCCGAGGTCCTTCTGCTCGAGGACCGCCACCTTCTCACGCCAACCGAACGCGAACTTGTTCTCACTCATGGCCGCTCTCCTTTGGATTAGGGAAACCCACCGTACCAGACTGGCGAACCAGGAGCACGGTGGGCTTCGGGGATGAGGGCCGGAAAAGAGACTGAGAGAAAAGAGCCCTCGAGCCGGAAGGTACAGAAAAGAACCGAGCACGTCTACTAATCATTGACGCTTTCTCTAATTCTTGGTAGCTTTGGCTTGTCGATGACGGTCTTCGGGCTTGTCAGAAAGGAAAACACATTATGAATCAGCTGGTTATCGAAGGATACGTGGCGGAGGACTCCATCAAGCATGGCCCCGCTGCAAATGGCACCTACTTGCGCTTCCGAATCAAGGAGCGCGTGTGGGACAAGCAAAATGGAGTGCGTTACACCACTTGGAACGTCGTCTGTTTTGGTAAGGCCGCCGACTCGGCGCTCCGCTACCTGAAGGACGGCTCGTTCGTCCTCGTTTACGGCTCGCTCAAGGTGGACGTCGTCGAGAAGCCTGACGCTTCCGGGGACGTGAAGAAGAACTACTTCACCAAAATCATGGCGAACACCATCACGATTCCTCGAGTCGATGATGCTCCTCAGGCCTCAGGCGGGAAGCCGAGCTCGTTCAAGCTCCCCTCAGCCGAGGGGTTCGCGGAGATGGCGGTCGATGACGACGACATCCCCTTCTGAGGAGCAGCTGCGAAACTACAAACTGGCCAGGCTCCGCTGGGACTGGCTCTTCCTAGAACAAAAACTGAAAAGAGAACTGAACATGAAAAAGAAGTCCATAACCAAGAAGCCTGTCGCTAAAAAGCCCGCAATCGCCAGTCCGCTCAATGTGGGAAGCAAGGTCTTTATCAGGGCCGTGACCTACCACTACCTGGGCAAGGTTGTATCCATCACGCCGACCGAGGTCATCCTCGAGCAGGCGTCGTGGGTAGCTGTCGGTGGACGCTTCAACCTCTTCCTCTCCGAGGGGGTTCAGTCGAGCGCAGAAATCGAGCGGTATCCTGGCCTGGTCAGTGTGCAGAAGGCGGCCATCGTCGATGCGTGTGAGTGGCTTCACCCGCTTCCTACCGTGTCGGTCTGAGCGAACCGTGGGGCCCCTGTTCGCAGGGGCCCTCTCTTTGGAAAGGAGAACTGAAATGAACGTCGCTCTGCTTAGTGCGTCTTGGTCGTGGCCGTCGTCGCCGTCGTCGCCGCGGTCGTGGTCGAAGTCGAAGTCGGGGTCGTGGTCGTGGTCGGGGTTGTCGGGGTCGTGGTCGGGGTCGCGGTCGTGGTCGGGGTCGCGGGACTATCCGCTGTCGCATTCACGCTGGGGACTTCGATGAACGTCGCTCTGCTTAGTGCGTCTTGGTCGTGGCCGTCGTCGCCGTCGTCGCCGCGGTCGTGGTCGTCGTCGGGGTCGTGGTCGTGGTCGGGGTCGTGGTCGGGGTCGCGGTCGCGGTCGCG
>JAHEGZ010000114.1 GCA_024644865.1 Aurantimicrobium sp. | reverse complement strand
TGACGTGATCGAGCCTCTGGGCGAGTTGGGCGAGGTCATCGCGTATGACCGGCCAGCTTTCGGGTTGACGGAACGCCAGACCGAATGGACGGGGACTAATCCCTACGGATTCGAGGGGAACTTCGACATCCTCGACGGGCTCATCGACCAGTTCGGGGCTAACCGTGATGTCGTTCTGGTTGGGCACTCGGCTGGTGGGCAGTTGGCCGCAGAATATGCCCGACTGAATCCCTCGAGGGTCTCAGCCCTCGTGCTCGTCGACCCAGCGATTCTGACAACGGGCGGAACCCCTGAGGGGCTGGATTGGCTGTGGGCGATTCCTCAAATCGACCGGCTCGGCCCCATCTTGGTGGCGAGTATTGCGACATCGGGCGATGACCTTCTGCGCGAGAGCTTCGTGGACCAAACACTCATCACCGAGGACGTCTACGCGGGCTATCACCTGCCTCTCAAGGTGAAGGGCTGGGAGGAAGCGTTCTGGAACTTTGCCACGGCGTCGAAGGCGAACGACCTAGCCGAAAACCTGAACACACTGACCATGCCTGTGTTGCTAATCACGGGAGACGCTGACACGGTCGTTCCCACTAGTGACACCGTGAAGTTGGGCACGTTGATTCCGGGGAGCATTCTCGAAATCGTTCCCGAATCAGGGCACCTGCCACATGAAGAGCGGCCGACAGAGTTCCTCAGCGCGATCGAGTCACACTGGGGCGAATTGATTCGCTAACCCAGGAGCGACTTCATCTGCTTATAGATGATGTTGGCGGCCATCACGGGGTTGAGGCGCGACAGACGGTCCATCATCGTTGCGTCCGAACCGATGGTGATTCGGGGGTTGTTCGATTCCATCGCGTCCACCATCGCCTTCGCTGCGACGGGCGCTGGCGTGGTCTTGAATTTCGCGGCTTGCTCAGAGTCGACGGTCATGTTTGCCATGCCCGAGTTTGCGGCGATGTTGGTCGCAATCGAACCGGGGAAGACGATGGTGACGCCGACGTTGGTTTCGAGCAGCTCAGAGCGCAGACCCTCGGTGAAGAGCTTGATGGCTGCCTTTGAAGCGCCATAGACCGTCTGGCCGGGAACGGGTGCATAGGCGCCCATCGACGAGACGTTCAGGATGTGGGCTTCGGGGCGCTTTTTCAGACCAGGCAGGAACGCCTTGACGAGCGCGACAGGTCCGAAGAAGTTGACGGCCATAACGTGCTCGATAGATCTCCAGTCAAGGTCATCGACGTGAACGAACGGCTGAATGATGCCAGCGTTGTTGATCAGTCCGTCAATTGGACCGGCGGCCTTTTCGACGGCAGCGGGGAGGGCGGCAACCTTGGCCAGGTCGGATACGTCAAGTGTGTGGGCGGAAACCTTGCCGCCGAGTTTCTCGGCGAGGTTGACCGTCTCTTCGAGGGTGTCCGCGCGGAAATCAACAGCGGCGACGATTGCGCCACGGCGGACGAGTTCCAGTGTGAGTTCACGCCCCATGCCGCTACCCGCTCCGGTGACGACGATGACTTTTCCGTTGACTTTCACGTCAACCTCCTTTGGCGAGCCGAATGGGTGGCTCTAGTTGTCACGATACGCCCGTAGCCAGACATTCCCTAAGGGACTTTGTCCCCGACTTACATGGAAGCGTTAGCCGAAGATTTGACCGACGAAGTCGGTCGCCCACACGGTGGAGACAAACACGCCGATTCCGCCGACGACGTACACCCACTTGAGGTTGCGTTCGATGTACCACTTGTCGCTGCCGTCAGCGAACATTCCGACGATTGCAACGATGATGACGGGGAGAGGCACGAGCAGGAATGAGAGCGGTCCGTACATGTCGGAACCTTCGAAAATTGCGCCAACAAGTTCACCGGACCACGACGAGAGGAGCGTGGCGAGAAGAAGCGCGGCCAATCCGCCGGGGATGAGTTGCGTGAGGATCTTGGACTTGGGAAGTTCAGGGAGCGTCATGCCCATGATTCCGGGGACGAACATGATGAGTGCACCCGTCCAGAGCCACCAGCCCCAACCGACCATGTCGCCGATCATGACGACCAACACCACGTACTTGAACACCAGCGAAATCCACTGCTGCAGCATTCCGGGTCCGGAAACTTCGGTCGGGTTGATGCTGTCTAGTCGAGCCGAGAACGAACGTGCGGCCAACTCTTCGAGAAGAATGCGACCGAGAGCGACACCCGTGATGACGAAGACCAAGTTCTTGGCATTGTCCGCGAGAGGCACAGTGGCACCCGCGAAGGCCGAAATGCCGCCGACGACTGACAGGGTCGTCAGCGACGCAACAAAGGCGATCATGAAGACGTCGATTACGCGCTCCCACACATCGCTCAGTGATTCGATTGCGGGGCGGCGGATTTTGCGGAATGTCGTCGACAGGATGATGGGCGCGAATCCGGCGATGAACATCGCCAGCAGGTAGCGAATGTCGCCGAGTCCGTTGATGCCGAACATGGACACCGAAACCACGGTGAACGAGATGATTCCGAGGAGACCCGCAAGGGCGTCGAGAGTTCCCAGAATCAGGATGATCGACAGTGCGCCGACGCTTCCCGCTGCGGCGATGCTCTCGGCGGAGGAATCGACGGAGATTGCACCGAGGACGATGGCGATTGCGTAGGGAATTGCCATCGCTCCACCGACCATGGCGCGAAGATAAGCGCCGTCGTTGATGATGCGGGACAAAACGGGGGAGACGCGCGAGGTGTATTCCGT
>JAHEGZ010000111.1 GCA_024644865.1 Aurantimicrobium sp. | reverse complement strand
TCGGCTCCGACGCGCCCGTCGCGCCGCTCGACCCGTGGCACACCATTCGCATGTCGGTCGACCGCACCGCCGATACACGCCCCGCCTGGCACCCCGAGGAGGCGCTCACCCTCGAGGAGGCACTCGCCTGCTCGGCGCGCTCAACCATCGAGGTGGGACAACCCGCCGACCTCATCACGGTTGATGTCGACTCCGCGGTGACCAAAACCGTCTAGCCGAAATCGTTCTCCGGATCGATTAGTTCTTGGTTCCTTCGAATTGCATCGTCTTTTCGGTGAACTTCTCCCGCGTCGAGTCGAAAAGGACTGCGACCTCACCGTCAATAGTCAGAGGGAGGCTTTTTTGATCCGATTTGTACGACGTCTCGGTCCAGGAGAAGTACCAGAACCAGAAGAAGAAACCTCGCTGATAGGTATCGGACCAAACGAAGTGTCGTGTCACCTTGGAGGGGCACGTGAAGTTGACGCGGGCCTCGATGGCCGAAACGTAGGAGGTTTCGATGATGTCACAAGCCTTCAGCTTGTAACTGTCGGCGGTAGAGAGGTGATCCCACGACCCAGCTGGCGTCTTCACCTTGAACTCTTTGTTTTTGTATTTCGGCAAAGACTTGCAGTGCGACTTGTGTGAACACTTAGTGACCGTCTTCTTGAGTGACTTTTGAGACCCTGCGATGAGATCCGCCCCGAGGTCGGTGTTCGTCGGGCCAAGTGTGAGCACATTCGAACCCGAGGTGTACGTGAGTACTTGTTCGCCACCCTGGAGGAAGGCGAAGGCGGGTTCGGTGTAGCGGAGGATTCCAGGTAACGTCGCGTAGCTCTCGCCGGTCGACGCGAGCGCACTGATTTCGGTGACGGTGTACGGGAGGTCGGCGAAGGTGAATTTCAATTCGGGCTGGAGTCCAGCATCGGGTGCGACGCGGATGGTGGGGGCAAGGCTGTCGATCTGCCACCGCACCGAGTAAAAAGGCCCCATCCAGCCAGCGTGTTTGCTCGCTGCGAGATCGTAAGTGGCGCCCTCTTTGGTGTGAACCGCGAGAGTGGCGGAATCGCCGGCTTCATCGACCGTGGCGATCACTTCAGAGACGGTGAATGGCGTGAAGCTGCTTGCCAGGAAGTCGGGGAGGCCGGCTGCGTCGCCCTCGAGGGGGAACAGCGACGGGTTGTCTAGTGAACTCGCGGAAGCGGAGTTCACGGAACTCTTGTATTGGTCGGCGAGACCCTGCGCGCTCGAACCGAAAATCAACACCAGTTCAACAATGGCCAAGACAAGTACCAGCGCCGCACTGCCCGCGAGCAGACTATTCTTCTTCGACCAAGCGACGATTGAATTTAATTTGGTGAGCGCGCCTTTCGACGTCGTCGAGGCTGAAGTGCTGCGGGGTTTCTTTTTTTTCGACCATTCCTCGAAACTAGCGCAATGCTTGGGCATTCGGGAGGTTCTCACTCTTTTCCTCTGATGCAATCGACTGACATTCCGAGCCAGCGTGAGCACGTTTTCGCCTGCCGTTTAGGCTTGACGCGTGACCGACACCTCGAAAATGAACGTCGAATCGTTCAACCTCGACCACCGAACCGTGATAGCGCCCTACATTCGGCTGGCCGACCGCAAGGCGCTGCCCCACGGGGACGTGATCAGCAAGTTCGACATCCGCTTCACGCAGCCCAACGTGGCGCACCTTGACATGCCCGTGATCCACTCGCTCGAACACCTGTTCGCCGAGAAGAGCCGAAATCACTCCGATTCCGTCATCGACTTCTCCCCGATGGGGTGTCAAACGGGGTTCTACCTCGTCCTTTCGGGCGACCTCTCTGTTGAATCGGTTGCAGAGTTGGTGGCCGTGACCCTCGCGGATGTGCTCGATGCCAGCGCGGTGCCCGCCGCCAACGAGATTCAGTGCGGGTGGGGTGCGAACCACACGCTTGTTGGTGCGCAGGATGCCGCCCGTGTGTTTCTCGCACAGCGCGCCGAGTGGCTGACGGTGAGCGCGTGACCGACCTAATCGTGCAGGTGGCAATGGCGGAAGAAGCACAGCCATTCCTTGACCTCGCCGATTCGGTCGGCGACGAGAGCGTGATTGGCCGAGTCTCTATTCGGGATCTCCGATTCGGCGAGCGAACTGTCGCACTGGTGGTTGGGGGAATCGGACTCGTCAACGCCGCCCACGCGGCCACCATCGCGATAGCCCGTTACGGACTCGACAGCCCGCTTGTCAGCGCGGGAAGCGCTGGCGGGCTCAGCGCCGACTCGCGAGTGGGGGAGGTGGTCATCAGCACCAACACCGTCAACCTCGATGCCGACGCCCGTACGTTTGGGTACGCTCTGGGCCAAGTTCCCGGCATGCCGGCAAATTTCACGGCGGATGCGGCGCTCTCCGATGCGTTACTCGCCGGCAATCACGGCCAAACCGTTCGCCGCGGCTCCATCGGCTCGGGGGAGAAGTTCGTCACCGCCGATCTCGCGCACGCGATTCGACAGGACTTTCCCGACGTCGTTGCAGTCGACATGGAATCCGTTGCCATCGCGCAGGTAGCTTACCGTCACAGCCTGCGATTCGTGGCCGTTCGAGCCATTTCCGACCTCTGTGCACCGGACGGCGAGGAGTTCCTCACCCACGTCGACGACGCTGCCCTTCGAGCAACTCGGGTAATTGCATCGCTTCGGGGGATAGAGTTTTGAACATGAATACTGCAATTCGCGGACGCAAAAGTATTGCCACCACTCTGGCCTTCACATCGATTTCGTT
>JAHEGZ010000014.1 GCA_024644865.1 Aurantimicrobium sp. | reverse complement strand
CACGACAATGACGTCAGATGAACTTGCCGCCCTCAAAGGCATGCTCGTAGCAAACCCGTTCGACTTCACCATTCCGGCACAGGAGGTGCGTGCTCAATTCAACGGGGCGGTCGCAACGTTCCCGGTCAGTGAGTCGCTGAGCTTCACCCCCAAGACCATCGGTGGCATCTCAGGTCTCTGGATGGACGCACCGGGTTCCAGCAGTGTCATGCTGTTCATTCACGGCGGTGCACTTCTCGTGGGCACCGCCGAGGTTTACCGAGGTCTTACCGGCAACCTCGCCGAGGCGGCCGGTGTAAACCACTTCTCGATTGACTACCGTCTCGCCCCCGAGGACGCATTTCCGGCTGCTCTGGACGACTCGGTCGCTGCTTACAGAGGACTTCTTGCCGAGGGCTACTCCGCTGAACAGATCATCGTCGCCGGTGACTCGGCCGGCGGCGGGCTCGCGCTGAGCCTGTTGCTCTCGCTGAAGGCCGCCGGTCTTCCACAGCCGGCCGGCACCGTGCTTCTTTCGCCATGGGCCGACCTCACGCACTCGGGCGAATCCATGACCACGCAGGCTGCTGCTGACGTTTCGCTCACCAGGGCCGGGCTCCAGTCAGGTGCTGACCAGTACTTGCAGGGCCACTCGGCTACCGACCCTCTCGCGTCGCCCGTGTTTGGCGACCTCGCCGGCATTTCGCCCCTGCTCATTGAGGTCGGAACGACCGAAATTCTGCACTCCGACGCAACGCGCATCCGCGACAAGGCTCAGGCCGCCGGTGTTGAGGTGACGTTCCACGAGTGGACCGACATGCCGCACGACTGGTCGCTGTTCTCGTTCATGCTCAGCGAAGGTCGCGACATGATCGACGAGGTTGGCGCCTGGATCAAGAAGAAGGTCGCGTAGGCCATGACCAAGACCGTAGACGTCGTCGTTGTCGGCGCCGGTTTTGCCGGCATGCTCGCTGCGCACAACATGCGCAAGCTGGGCCTGAGCGTACAGGGCATCGAAAAGGGCCCGGAGGTGGGCGGCACCTGGTACTGGAACCGCTACCCCGGCCTGCGATGTGATGTCGAGAGCGTAGAGTACTCGTACTCCTGGGATGAAGAGCTCCAGCAGGACTGGACGTGGAGTGAGCGCTATTCGGCTCAGCCCGAGATTTTGGAATACGCGAAGCACGTCGCAGACCGCTTCAAAATTCGCGAACTGTTTCAGTTCAACACTGCGGTAACCGGTGCGACCTTCGACGACGCGGCAAGCACGTGGACGGTTTCGACCGATCGGGGCGATTCCATCACTGCACGCTGGGTCATCATGGCCACCGGCGCACTGTCCACTCCCAAGCCGGTCGACATCGCGGGCTACCAGTCGTTCCAGGGCCAGAGCCTGTTCTCGACTGACTGGCCGACGACACCCGTCGACTTCACTGGCAAGCGCGTTGCTGTCGTGGGGACCGGTTCGACGGGCATCCAATTGGCCACCGAGATTGCAAAAACCGCCAAAGAGCTTTTCGTTCTGCAACGCACCCCCAGCTGGTCGGTGCCGGCAAACAACAGGCCACTCACGGCTGAGTACGTGGCTTCGGTCAAGGCAAATTATGCAGCCGAACGCGAGCGTAAGCGTCATTCCATGGATGGCCTGGGACTACCCGGCCCCGAAAAGGCAGCGTTTGAGGCCACCGACGAAGAGCGCGAGGCATATTTTCAGTACATCTACGAGAACCTCTCTCCGTTTACCTACTTTGGTTCGTACACCGACGTGCTTGTCGACGATGCCGCCAACCAGACAATCTCCGACTTCTTGGGTCGCAAGATTCACGAACGCGTCAACGACCCGGCGATTGCAGAAAAGCTGATTCCGAAGAGCTACCCGTTCGGTACTCGCCGTACCTGCATCGACTCGGGCTACTACGAGATCTACAACCAGCCGAATGTGCACCTGGTTGATTTGCTTGAGTCACCGCTCAAGCAGGTCACGGCCAGCGGGTTTGAGACTGAAGCAAAGTCTTACGAGGTTGATGTCATCGTGTACGCCACGGGCTACGACGCTTTTACCGGCATCCTGAACAATGTCGACCTCGTCGGCATTGGAGGAGCGAACCTTCGCGATGTGTGGAAGCAGGGTGCGAAAACGTACCTCGGCACTATGTCGGTGGGATTCCCCAACCTTTTCTTGGTGACTGGACCGCAGAGCCCATCGGTTCTCAGCAACGTTGTCGTCTCGCTTGAGCAACATGTTGAGTGGATCACCGACTGCATCGAGTACCTCACCAAGCAGGGCTTCACCCGCATGGAGGCAACTCAAGAGGCGCAGGATGCCTGGGTCGAGCAAAACAATGCCATCGGTCAGTTCACGGTGCACCGCAACAGTCACTCCTGGTACATGGGTGACAACGTTGCTGGCAAGCCGCACGTTGTTCTGCCCGCGCTCATGGGTGTTGGGCCGTTCAGAGCTGCATGCTCCGAGGTGGCGGCAGACGGGTATCGAGGCTTCGCTCTTGCGAGCTAATTAGCTTGTCGAAATCACTCGGTTTCGTCGAGAGTGAGGCTCAGGCTGCGCAGCGCCGTGGCCAGACGCTTTTGTTCTGAGCGTGGAAGGGTGCCCAGTAGGGCTGCCTCGGCGTCGACCAGACGCGTGATGGCGGCATCTACGCGAGTGAGTCCTGCGTTGGTCATCTCGACGAGAACACCGCGTCCGTCGTTGGGGTCTTCAAGTCGCTTGACCAGCCCTCGATCGACCAAGCGGTCGATGCGATTGGTCATGGTTCCACTCGAAACCAGGGTCTGCTGAAGCAAAGACTTGGGGCTCATTTGGTACGGCTTGCCCGCGCGACGCAGGGCGGCGAGCACGTCGAACTCCCAGACCTCGAGCTCTGAACGGCTGAAAGCGCGACGGCGTTCGCGATCAAGGATGCGCGACAGACGGCCCACTCGCGAGAGCACTTCAAGGGGTGAAAAGTCGAGGTCGGGTCGCTCTTCGCGCCACGCGGCAACAATCCGGTCGACTTCGTCGTTTTCCTGCGCCATGTGCCCATTATCCCGTGTTGTTCTCTGGCAGACTAGGAGCGTGGAACGGGACTCCCGATTTCGCAATCCGCCATAGTGTAAAGGCAGCACAACAGTCTTTGGATCTGTTGGTCTAGGTTCGAATCCTGGTGGCGGAGCGTCAACAAAAAGTGAGGAGCAAGGTGGCTGACAGCAATCTCGCCATCATCGTTCTGGCCGCAGGCCAGGGCACTCGCATGAAGTCGACGACTCCCAAGCTTTTGCACAAAATTGCCGGCGCAACGGTTGTCAGCCATGTTCTGGCGACTGCTCGCGAACTCGATGCAGCCCACGTCGTTGCCGTAGTTCGACACGAGCGCGATCGCCTGGTGGAGGTCATCGAGATTGACCTTCCGTCCGCAATCATTGTCGACCAAGATGACGTGCCCGGCACTGGTCGCGCCGTGGAGTTGGCCGTCGCCGCACTCCCTGCGAACTTTTCAGGCGAGGTGCTTGTGGTCAACGGAGATGTTCCGTTGCTCGACTCTGAGACCCTCGGCGGGCTGATCGCTCAGCACCGTGGCGCATCGGCGGCCGCATCCATGCTGACCACCACGCTCGAAGACGCCACCGGATACGGTCGTGTGATTCGATCCGATTCGGGTGCTGTTGACCGAATCGTCGAACACAAGGATGCCAGCGCCGACGAACTGGCCGTGCGCGAGATCAACGCCGGAATCTACGTGTTCTCGACCACCGAACTTCGCGCGCAGCTCCCCAAGCTCGACCAGAACAACGCCCAGGGTGAGAAGTACATCACCGACGTGATTGGTCTTCTTCGCGCCGACGGCAAGAGCGTCGAGGCACTCGAGGTTGCGCACAGCTGGAAGGTCGAGGGCATCAACGATCGCGCTCAACTCGCAGCTGCTGCCGCGCAGCTCAATGCCATGATTATTCGTGGCTGGCAGCTAGCCGGTGTCACGGTCATCGACCCCCAGTCGACCTGGATCGACCTGCAGGTGCAGCTCGCGCCCGATGTCGAGATTCGCCCAGGCGTTCAGTTGCTCGGCGCGACCGTGGTCGAAACCGGTGCGGTTATCGGCCCCGACACCACACTTCTCGACACTGAGGTGGGCGAGCGGGCAGTGGTCAAGCGCACCGACGCAACGCTTTCGGTTATCGGCGCTGGTGCATCCGTGGGGCCGTTCTCGTACTTACGCCCGGGCACCTACCTCGAAGCCGACGGCAAGATTGGTACCTTCGTCGAAACCAAGAACGCGCGAATCGGTGTGGGTAGCAAGGTTCCGCACCTGTCGTACATCGGTGACACCACCATCGGAGAGCACAGCAACATCGGAGCCGGCACCATCGTGGCCAACTACGACGGCGTCAACAAGCACAAGACGGTGGTCGGCTCGCACGTTCGCACCGGCTCACACAACGTTTTCGTTGCCCCGGTAGAGATTGGTGACGGCGCTTACAGTGGCGCTGGAACTGTCATTCGCAAGGATGTCCCTGCCGGCGCCCTTGCCATCAATGTCGCTCCGCAGAGAAACATGGATGGCTGGGTTCAGGCGAATCGCCCGGGCACCGCCGCCGCTGAAGCTGCCGACAAAGCCAACTCGTAAACCCAGCTCGCCTCCACTCGAACCCAGAAGAGAAAAAGAGAAACCGTGGCCGAAATCACCGTAGACACCAAGAAGAAGCTGGTCCTGGTTTCGGGCCGTGCTCATCCCGATCTAGCTGACGGTGTTGCAGCACAACTGGGAATCGAACTCACTGGCGCTGACTTGCGCACTTTTGCCAATGGTGAAATCTACGCACGCTACGACACGAGCATCCGCGGGGCAGACGTTTTCGTGTTGCAGTCACACACCGCCCCCATCAATGAGTGGGTCATGGAGACGCTCATCATGATCGATGCCCTCAAGCGTGCCTCGGCTAAGCGCATCACCGTGGTTGCGCCTTTCTACCCTTACGCCCGTCAAGACAAGAAGGGTCGTGGCCGCGAGCCCATCTCGGCTCGACTGTTGGCAGACCTGTTCGCCGCCGCGGGAGCGGACCGCATCATGAGCGTTGACCTGCACGCCGCTCAGATTCAAGGGTTCTTTGACGGCCCCGTCGACCATCTTTTTGCCATGCCCGTTCTGCTCGAACACTTCAAGGCCAAGCTTGACCCGTCGACGCTGACCGTTGTCTCGCCAGACATGGGCCGCGTTCGCGTGGCAGACATCTGGAGTGAAAAGCTAGGCGCACCGCTGGCCATCATTCATAAGCGCCGTGACCCGAAGGTGCATAACCAAGTGACTGTTCACGAAATCGTGGGACAGGTCGACGGTCGCGTTTGTCTTCTTGTCGACGACATGATCGACACCGGTCGCACCATCGTCAAGGCGGCCGAAGCGCTCAAGGCCAATGGCGCTATCGGCGTCGTCGTTGCCGCAACTCACGCCGTGTTCTCAGATCCGGCCAGCGAGATTCTGCAGTCCGACTACATCGACTCGGTTGTTGTCACCGACACCCTGCCCATCCCCGAGTCCAAGCGTTTCCCGACGCTCGAGATTCTTCCGATTGCGCCGCTGCTTGCACGCGCAATTCGTGAGGTCTTTGACGACGGTTCGGTCACCTCGATGTTTGACGGGGCGGCTTAGCCGCATCCCTGTGGATAGCTAGGTCGCTCTTCACGGCAGCCTCGCAAGACTCTCCTGCACGCACTGTGCGAAAGGAGATAAAAATGAACCACTATTTTGCGCGTTTGTCGTCTCGAGTCACGACGGCGCTTTCATCGGACCGCGGCGACGTTCCCGGCTGGGTGCTAATCACCCTGATGACCGCCGGTCTCGTCGTAGCCATATGGGCCATCGCCGGCCCGGCCCTCGGCGGCGTCTTCGACCAGGCCATCGGTCGCGTCGTCAAGTTCTAGCCCAATGACACTTGCCAGCCGATGGCGCAACGCCTCGAGCGAGCGCGGCTCCGCCCCGGTGGAGTTCGTGCTCGTTTCGGTTCTCGTGGTCACCGTCGTTCTCGGTCTCGTGCAGCTGGCACTCGCGCTGCACGTGCGCAACACCCTGCAGGATGCCGCTTCCGAGGGTGCTCGCTGGGCCGCCCTGGCCGACAGCAACGCCGAGCGGGGAGTGGCGCGCACGCGCGAGCTCATCACTCTTGCGGTGGGTAATCAGTACGCCGCGGATATCTCTGTGCGCAGTGTCGATTGGCTCGGTCATCCTGCGGTTGCGGTGACGGTGAGGGCAACCCTGCCCGTGGTCGGGCTGCTCGGTGTACCGAGCGGGCTCGAAGTGACCGGACACTCGAGTGTCGAAGTGGGCGGCAAGTGATTACCTGGCGAACATTCTGTGTTCGGTCACCGTTGTGGCGATTGCGAAGCGACCGGGGTTCGGCGTCACTCGAGTTCATCACCGCCGGGGTGCTGTTGCTCGTGCCGCTGGTCTATCTGGTCCTGGTCTGCGGGCGCGTGCAGGCCGCTTCGCTGGCTGCTGAGGGTGCGGTTCGTCAGGCGGCACGGGTGTTCGTCACCGCCGAATCACTGCCGCTGGCCAACGCGCGGGCCGAACAAGCGGTAGGAGATGCGCTGGCTGACTTTTCGTTTCGCAGAGCAGATGCCACCGCTTCGATCCGTTGTACTCCGGTGGCGAGCGCCTGCTTGACCTCACGCAATTGGGTTACCGTCGCTGTCACCGTCGACGTGGTGCTCCCGTTTGTGCCTTCGATTCTCGGGCTCGACAAGTTTGCCCGCGTGCAGGTGTCATCGGCGACGACGCAGCGCGTGGCACTTGGTGGGGGCTAGTCATGGTGGCCATTTCAGGCTCGCGAACTGGCGCTCAAACACGTCTAGCCGATGACCGCGGATCGATTTTGCCTCTGCTCATCGGCTGTTGCGTTCTGGCTCTCGCACTGATTCTTGGGGTGGTCAGCGCAACCAGCCTCTACGTCGAGCGCAAGCGTCTGTTCTCCCTCGCCGACGGAGCCGCATTGGTGGCGGCCGAGTCGTACGATCTGAGCTCGGTTCCTCGCGTTGCGGGTAATGGCCAGCCTGAGCCCACCCTGAGTGGTGCCTCGGTGCTTGCCGGCGCGCAAACGTATCTCGCGAACACGACGAGCGATGACCTGCATCAAGTGCAACTTCTGAGCGCGACGACACCGGATGCCCGAACCGCTGTCATTCGCTTGCGGGCGCCCTGGCATCCGCCCGTGCTCTCGTACTTCTTTCCAGCGGGGTTCCCCCTCGAGGTGGAAGCCCAGGCCCGCACGATTCGCTAGAGAGGCGGTGGCTCCGACGCCAGCGCAGCCGCGACAGACTTCGGGATCAAACGCGGAATGTAGCGGGTGAACAGGAATACGCCCACCAGCCCCAGTACGCCCAGGGTGCCGGCAGCAACCGACAGGGAGAACACCGCTGTCACGGCAGCCACGCCTACAGGGGCAAGTCCGGCGCCCACATCGGCCGAGAAGCGCCACGCGCCCAAGAACGGGGCCGGGTTTTTCTTGGGGGCAAGGTCTGAGGCAATCGTGAGGATGATGCCCGAACCCAGCCCGTTACCCAGCGAGAAAACCATCACGCACAGAATGAACATCGTCACGTTGTTCGACAGGTCATGTGTGAAGCTGACCGCCAGAATGCCAATCGACATGATGAGCACAGAGGGGAGTACGGCGGCGATTCGACCGTACTTGTCCATGACCTGGCCACTGGTGAAGAACAGGGCAAAATCGATGCCGGTCGCGATTCCCATGATGAGGGCAGTCTCTGAGTCGCCAAGCCCGATGCTCAGCGCCCAAAGCGGGAAGAGCACGGTTCTAGCCGAGCGCAATGCCGCCGTGATTCCGGCGGCCGTTCCAAGACGAAGCAGGATCGATCGGTAATTCCACACGGTTCTAAACAATCCGTGTGTCTCTTGCTCCAGCTCGTCTTCGCCGACAGTGAGAACGCGGCCATCGGGTTCGACGACCTTCTTGCCCTTGCCGAAGGCCGACTCGGGGTCTTGCATAAACAACAGCACGGCGATGGTTGCGATTGTGAAGACCGCCGTGAGCAGGAACGCCGAGCGGGCATCCCCAAAAACGGCAATGACTCCGGCAGCCAAGAGCGGTCCGGCCACGCCGCCGCCTCGGAACATGCCACCCAAGAGCGAGAGTGACCTAGCTCGGTATTCGAACGGGATGTGCGTGGTCAGGAATGCGTGTCGCGCTAAGGCGAATGCGGCCGTGGCCAGTCCGATCAAGAACATTCCCGCACCGAGCATGAGCGGGTTGATCGCGAAAATCGCGAGGGCGATGCCGAGCATGGCAACGCCGCTCGACCAGAGCATGGCCATGCGCTCACCGACCCGAGAAACAAAGCCACCACTGGGAATATCGCCAATGACTATTCCCACCGTGAGCATGGCGGCGACGAGACCGCTCGTGGCTAGATCAGCACCGATGCTCTTGGCAATCACCGGAACAACCGGGATGATTGCGGATTCTCCCGCGGCAAACAGAAACGTCGGCAGGTACACCGCGAGCGCAATTTTGCGAAGTTGAAACGCGCCCGGAGTACTCGACATAGTGCTTATGAGCCTACGCCGGTTGGGTTGGAGGGCGAATTATCGCGTTCCACCGGTCGGTAGGCTTAGAACACAATGCTCGAGATTGACCTGTCAGACCAGATTCGCGCCCTGCGCGCCACCTTCGGCGACATTCGCGCGGTGGTTGACGTTGACCAACTCGTGGCTGACATCGCTGCTCTCAATGAACAAGCCGGCGCCAGCGACCTGTGGGACAACGCCGAAAACGCGCAAAAGGTCACGTCTTCCCTGAGCCACAAGCAGGCGCAACTCGCCACCATTAACCGCATCGCGCGCAGCCTGGATGACCTCGAAGTTTTGGTCGAGATGGCCAACGAGGCTGGCGACGAAGATGCCGCGGCCGAGGCCAAGAACGAGCTGGAGGGCATCCAAAAGGTGCTCGGTGAACTTGAGATTCAGACACTGCTCAATGGCGAATACGACCCGCGGGCAGCGGTCATCACCATTCGGGCCGGCGCAGGTGGCGTAGACGCCGCTGACTTCGCCGAGATGCTGCTGCGCATGTACCTGCGGTACGCCGAGAAACACGGATTTCCGGTCCAGGTGCTCGACACCAGCTACGCCGAAGAGGCCGGCATCAAGTCGGCGACCATTGAGGTGGATGCGCCCTACGCGTTCGGCACGCTCAGCGTCGAAGCGGGCACCCACCGTCTCGTGCGCATGAGCCCGTTCAACTCCGCCGGAAAGCGCCAGACCAGCTTTGCGGCGGTCGAGGTCGTTCCCCTGATGGAGGAAACCGAGTCAATCGAGATTCCAGAGAACGACATCAGAGTTGATGTGTTTCGCTCGAGTGGCCCCGGTGGCCAGTCGGTCAACACCACTGACTCGGCTGTGCGCATTACGCACCTTCCGACGGGCACGGTCGTGAGCTGCCAGAACGAGAAAAGCCAGATTCAGAACCGCGCCGCTGCGATGCGCGTGTTGCAGTCGCGGTTGCTGCTGATCAAGCGCGAAGAAGAGAACGCCACCAAGAAAGAACTCGCCGGAAACATCACGGCGAGCTGGGGCGACCAGATGCGCTCCTATGTGCTTGCGCCCTACCAGATGGTCAAAGACCTGCGCACCGAGTACGAGGTTAACAACCCCTCGAATGTGTTCGACGGAGACCTCGACGGTTTCATCGCTGCCGGCATTCGCTGGCGCAAGACTCCCGCTCAGTAGCCTGGGCGACGGGTGTCGCTGGGCGTCTTCTCAGGCTCGCCTGCCTAGGCTCGAACCAGCATGATTCGGTTTGAAAAAGTCTCGAAACAGTACCGGGGAACCACGCGTCCGGCGCTGGACGCCGTCGACTTTGAAATCAACCGCGGTGAGTTCGTCTTTTTGGTCGGTCAGTCGGGCAGTGGCAAGTCGTCCTGTCTTCGCCTGATGATCAAAGAGGACCGCCCAAGCTCGGGTTCGATTCACGTTCTCGGACAAGACCTGGGCAACATCTCGAACCGCAAGATCCCATTCTTTCGCCGCAACCTCGGCGTCGTTTTTCAAGACTTCCGTCTTCTGCCGAATAAAACGGTCTTCGACAACGTTGCCTTCACTCTCCAGGTCATCGGTAAATCCCGAGGATTTATTCAGGAAGCCGTGCCCGACGTTCTGCAGATGGTTGGTCTGGCCGGCAAGTCAAATCGATACCCGCACGAGCTCTCGGGTGGTGAGCAGCAGCGCGTGGCCATTGCCCGCGCCATAGTCAACAAGCCCGCTCTTCTGTTGGCTGATGAGCCGACCGGTAACCTCGACCCGGCCACGAGCGCCGGCATCATGGCTCTGCTCGAGCGCATCAACGCCGGTGGAACGACGATCGTCATGGCAACCCACGCCGCAGACTTCGTCGATCGCATGCAGCGACGAGTGATTGAACTTCAGCAGGGTGTCATCGTGCGTGACGAAAAAGACGCCGGATACGGTCACACCGCCGCAATGCCCATCGCCGGTGCCGACACCACGATCAAAGACACGGGTGACCTCACCAAGATTCGCGACGCCATCTCGCCCAAGCCCGGCGACACCGGTGTCATCGAGCCCCTCACCACGCTGGATGCCGTGCCAGCCATGCTCGACACTTTCGAAGATCAAACCGTCGACGACACTCAAGAAATCGAGAAGCTCCCGCCGGAGTTCACAACCGCACCTGCGCCAGAGCCGAACCCCGCCGACATTCCCATCACCGCGCGCTTCAACATCATTCCCCAGGAGCGTGCCGACGATGACGCCGATGATCAAGAGGTTGGACCGGTGCAATGAGGTTCACACTGATTTGGGCCGAGGTGGCCAATGGTCTTCGTCGAAACGCGTCCATGGTGGTTTCGGTCATTCTGGTGACCTTCATTTCGCTCACCTTTGTCGGCACAGCAGTTCTGTTGCAGATGCAGATCGGTCAGATGAAGACGTTCTGGTACGACAAGGCGCAGGTCGCTGTGTACCTGTGCACCGATGTCTCAGTGGGGGAGTCGTGCGCCAACGGGGAGGTTTCGGCAGCCCAGATTGAGCAGGTCAAGGCCGAGCTCGACGGCTCGATTCTCAAGCCGTTCGTCGAGAAGTACTACTTCGAGAATCACGAACAGGCCTTCGCCAACTTCCAGAAGCAGTTCTCGGGAAACCCGGTCGCTCAGTACGTCACGGCTGATCAGCTCAACCAGACCTTCTGGGTCAAGCTCACCGATCCCAGCCAGTCAGCAGTTCTCGTCGAAGCATTGAGCTCCAAGCCCGGCGTCGAAGCGGTTACCGACCAGCGCCAGTATCTCGACAAGATCTTCTCGGTACTCAACGCCGCCAGTTACACAGCTATTGGCGTTGCTGCCCTGATGCTGATCGCCGCGGTGCTGTTGATTGCCACGACGATTCGCCTCTCGGCCTTCTCGCGCAGGCGCGAGTTGGGCATCATGCGTTTGGTTGGTGCATCCAACGGATTCATTCAAACGCCGTTCATTCTCGAGGGTGTCATCGCGGCGCTCGTCGGCTCGGTTCTTGCCAGCGGTGCGATTCTGGCCATCGTGCAGTTCTTCGTGCAGGGCTACCTCAAGGTCACTTTGCCCACCACCTCGTTCATCTCGCTGACCGACGGTCTCATTGTGGTGCCGATTCTGGTCGTCGTCGGATGCCTGCTCGCGGCACTCTCGGCGAAGTTCGCCATCTCGCGCTACCTCAAGATTTAGTCGGCGTCCGCGCTCAATAGACTTGAGGCTCAAGAAGGCTCAAGCTCTGGGAGGTGTGTGATGCCAAAAGAACAAGGTCAGAAGGTCGTCGCCACCAACCGCAAGGCGCGACACGACTACACAATCGAAGACACGTTTGAGGCTGGTCTGGTGCTGATGGGCACCGAGGTCAAATCGCTGCGCGCCGGCCGGGCATCCTTGGTCGACGGCTACGCGTTCATTGAGAACGGCGAAGCATGGCTGGATGCCGTGCACATTCCCGAATACACCGAGGGCACCTGGACGAACCACTCACCTCGGCGCAAGCGCAAGCTGCTCATGCACAAGCAAGAGATTCTCAAGCTGACCAGCAAGGTCAAAGAGGGCGGCTTCACGCTTATCCCTCTCTCGATCTATTTTGCCGATGGCCGCGCCAAGGTTGAACTTGCCCTTGCCAAGGGTAAAAAAGAGTACGACAAGCGTCAGGCTCTACGCGAGAAGCAAGATACCCGCGAGGCTGCCCGCGCGATGCGCACAAAGAACCGCCTGGGCGAATGAGCTCAGTGAGCTCAGTCGGAGCTCTTACTTCGGAAGGTTCGCCTCAATCGCGTTGACGATCTCGGGCGCATCCGGCTTGGTGGTCGGGCGGAAGCGCATGACCTCACCAGACGGGGTGACCAGGAACTTCTCGAAGTTCCACTTCACGTTGCCGGCTTTGCCCTCGGCGTCTTTGACCTTGGTGAGCTCGGCGTAGAGCGGGTGCTTACCGCGGCCGTTTACCTTGATTTTGTCCATCATCGGGAAGGTGACCCCCCAGGTGGCTGAACAGTATGTGGCGATTTCTTCGTTGCTGCCGGGCTCCTGGAACATGAACTGGTTGCAGGGGAAGCCGACCACGGTGAAGCCGCGAGGGCCGTACGTTTTTTGGAGTTCTTCGAGCTGGGCGTACTGCGGAGTCAGTCCGCACTTGGACGCCACGTTGACGACCATGACGAGCTTGCCGTCAAATTCGGCGAAGGTGGTCTGGCGTCCATCAAGGGTGGTGATTGAAATCTCGTTCAGCGAAGTAGGCATGGCATCAGAGTATCCCGGAATGTTTAGCGTCAGGTAGGCGTTGTACACTTCAATGCGCGTTGAAAATGGCGCACTTGATAACTCAACAGCGTGTGATGTGACTTACGCCCCCGCCTTTTTGGCGGGCTCTCATGGGGATGATCGGTTTCGACATTGCCTGCAAGCGGGAGAGAAGCGGGTCGAGGATGCAGAGATATCTCGTTAACGAAATCTGCAAAATATAGGTGCCAATACAAAGCGCGCCGACTTCGCCCTCGCTGCCTAGAGCTAGCGAGCCTGAAGTCCGTCGGTACTAGGGTCTGTTCTCGCCCTGGTTCTCGGCGTCATCTAGAGAACTCGCTGCGGTATTACGCCTGAGGGCACCGCGGGACTTTCACTCGGGCTGGGCTTGTCGACTTAGGTGCTCATGGCAAAGGTCGAAGCCAAGTAGAACGCTTTCATGAGCTACACCCGTAGAAGACTCACAATTTCAGCAGTGGACGGGGGTTCAATTCCCCCCATCTCCACTCTCGGTGCATGGCACATCACACGTTGTTTGGGTTGCATCACACGCGTTGGATTCCGCTTGTGTCAGAACCCTCGCTGGTAGCCTTGCCAGTAGTAGGACATGTAAAAACGTGCTTGTCCGCTACGAAAGGTAATGATCGCTATGGGTTACACCCGTTTGAAGGCGTTCGAGGAGACCGGCTATGTCGTTCTGGACTCTTACGACCAGGCAGCAGACCCCAAGGAATGGCTTGACGTCGAGTACGTCAACTGGAAATCCTCGGGCGTTACTCGCTTCGCACCCCTTGCTTCGGCATTCGGTGAGATGGAATGTAACGGTT
>JAHEGZ010000096.1 GCA_024644865.1 Aurantimicrobium sp. | reverse complement strand
CCGCGCGGAAGGCGGGCAACCACACTCCGTTCAGCGCATCCCGAACGATAACGGCGTACGACGTGTTGTTAATGTCTTCACTGGTGCAGGCGAAGTGCGTGAGCTCGGCAATGGAGTCGAGACCCAGCTTGGATAGGCGGTCGCGTACGAGGTACTCGACAGCTTTGACGTCGTGGCGGGTGGTCGCTTCGAGGGTCGCCAGTTCGTCAATCTCGAGCTGTCCGAAGGTGGTGACCAGGGCGCGAAGTTCGCTGATCTGCGCCGCCGTCAGCGGCTGCGAGCCGAACATCGACTTGCCGGTCAGAAAGATGAGCCACTCCACCTCGACGTGCACGCGTGCACGGTTGAGCCCTGCCTCTGACAGGTACTCCCCGAGCGGGGCAACAGCTGCGTGGTAGCGGCCATCGAGCGGGCTGAGAACCTGGGGAGGAAGCGTCATGCTTCTATTCTCCCAAACAATTCGCCTCTTCCTCACAGGACTCGGGAGGTGAGCGCGGGCCACAGCCCCACGCCCCTGGAAAGCGGTGTTGAGTCGCGGGCAGCACAGTGGGTGCATGCACAGTCCGTCATCGCTGGTTGCCTTGGCCGAGGGCGCTCGAGACCTTGCGCAGGAAGCCCGCGCGCTCGCCGCATCATGGGGTCACGGCTTTGCGCTCGAGCAGGCGGCGGCCGACACCGTGGCCGGCAGCGCCGAGGTGCTTGTTGCCGTTGCCAGAGACCTTGAACATGACGCTCTCCATCTCAACCGATGAGTTTCGTGCCGCTGCCGCGAGGCTTCGTGTGCTGTGCGGGCAGCTCGAGTACTGGTCTCTTCGCGCAAGCACGGAGGCGGTTGCGGCGGTGCAGGTATCCCGAGTTCGGCGAGAGTGCGATCGGCTTGCGCAGCTTGCCACCAGATTGAGCCACGCGGCGCAGGCGTATGACCGCGGCGAGAGTCAGGTAATCACGAGCGTTGACGCTCTAGCGCGTGCATCCATGTCGGTGGCGGCCCTGGTTGCACCGGCAATGCTGACCCCGCTTGTGTTGGCCGGTCTGGCGGCGTCGAACACCACAGCCGGGGTTGCCCTGGATCGGCATCTCATGGCGGTCGTGCCCGTGGCTTCTCTTGTGGGTGCGGGCGAGGCATTCGGCTTGGTGAAACGTACGGGTGTCGAGATTGCTGCGACGAGCTCCAACCAGTGTCTGGCCCCAAACGGATACGCCGACATGTTTTCGCGCATTCCGCGTGGGCAGGCTCAGATACGAATCGAGCGCTACAGCGGAGCCGAGCGCTACATCGTTTACATCGCCGGCACGAGAGATTTCTCATGGAACTCTGGCTCGCAACCGTGGGACATGTCGAGCAACGCCCTCGCTCTGTCAGCAACGGGAGTGGCCGATAGCGAGCGAGCCGTGCGAGAGGCTCTCGCTCAGGCCGGGGTTGATGCTCGAGTTCCCGTCACCCTGGTCGGCCACTCTCAGGGCGGGCTCATCGCCGCTCGAATTGCCTCGAGCCAAGCCTTCAACGTCACCGACGTGCTCACCGCAGGTGCTCCGATTGAGCGATTAACTCTTCCGGCTAGCGTTCGATTGACGACGGTTGAACACACGGACGACGTTATTACTGCACTCGGTGCGGCCGCGGTCGCGGCGGCTGGAGCAGGGGTGGCCTCAGCGCCAGCGACGGCGTTGCGCATCCGGGAGCCCTTCGCGCCGGGCGCCCCAACGAGCGAGCTCCCCGCACACCGACTCACCGGCTACGTGCAGACAGCCCGCAGAATGGATGCGAATCCCGACCCTCTGCTTCGCCAGCGAAAAGCCCAACTCACGTTTGTTCCCGCGAGCGCGCAGTGTTCGGCAACCGAGTACACGGCAACCCGCCCGACGCCGGAGCACTCCCGATGACCCACGGGCAGCCCCCGGGTTGAGGGTGAGAAGCTATTTTCCGTCTGAGGGGCGGAAGATCACTCCGAGCAGCCAGGAAACGATGCTCAGCACAATGGCACCCCAGAAGGCAGCGCCAAAGTCTTTAATCTCGAGGCCGAATCCGATTTGTGAACAGAACCATGAGACGAGCAGCAACAGTAATGCGTTCACAATCAGGGCCAAGAAACCGAGGGTGATGATGAACAGGGGGAAGGCAAGAAAACGAACGACTCGACCGATTGTGCCGTTGACCACCCCAAAGATGAGGGCGGTAACCAGCAGGGTTACGCCGTAGCCCCAGAACTTCTGGTCGCCGCCGGGACCGACAAGCGTGACACCGGCAACGAGAACCGTGGTGAGCCAGAGAGCGACCGCATTGAGGGCGGTCGAAAGCAGGAACTTTCGCATGGGTACATAGTCTCATAAGCCTTGATAGGTTTAGACGGTGACTGACGACTCACGCGACCCCATGGTCCAACTGCTTGGACCCGATGGCACCTTTGCGCCCAGCGCAGCCGCCGAGGAGTTTCTGCCGTACTTTGAGCGTCTCACCGAAGCCGACTGGCGCAAGTTTTACAAAGACATGGTCACGGTTCGTCGCTTTGACACTGAGGCGACCAACCTGCAGCGTCAGGGCCAGCTCGGTCTGTGGGTGCCCAGTCACGGGCAAGAGGCAGCGCAGGTGGGAAGCGCCTACGGCGCCCGCCCACAAGACCACGTGTTCCCGGCTTATCGCGAACACGCTATCGCCATGATTCGTGGGGTAGACCTGCTCAACCTGATCAAGGTCATGAAGGGCATTACGCACGGCGGTTTTGACTTTCGCGAGAGCAACAACTTTCACATCTACACTCTGGTCATCGGCTCGCAGGCACTGCACGCAA
>JAHEGZ010000090.1 GCA_024644865.1 Aurantimicrobium sp. | reverse complement strand
CCGGCCGCATGCACATGTTCAAGAAGATCGGTGCTCGAGAGCAGTTCAAAGACATCCTCATCTCGTTGCAGACCACCAGCCACCCCTGGCTGACCTGGAAAGACACGATCAACCTTCGTGCACTGAACAACAACACCGGCACCATCCACTCGTCGAACCTCTGCACCGAGATCACTCTCCCGCAGGACGAAGACAACGTGTCGGTGTGCAACCTCGCTTCGATTAACCTGTCACGCCACATCACAGACGGCGCCATGGACTGGGACAAGATCGCCGAGAGCGCCAAGCTCGCCGTTCGTCAGCTCGACAACCTCATCGACATCACTCGTTCGTCGGTTGCTGAGGCCGACTACTCGAACGCCGAGAACCGCGCCATTGGTCTAGGACTCATGGGCTTCACCGACATCGTCGAGCGTTTGGGCTTCAGCTACGAGTCCGAAGAGGCATACGACCTCATCGACCAGATCACCGAGCACATTTCCTACGCAGCCATCGAGGCCAGTGTTGAACTTGCACAAGAGCGTGGCGCGTACAACAACTTCGCCGGTAGTCGCTGGTCGCAGGGTCTCGTACCCTTCGACAGCATCGACCTGGCCGAGGCAGACCGCGGTGTTCCCATCACGGTGACCCGCAAGTCCACCCTCGACTGGGACGCCCTGCGCGCCAAGGTCAAGGGCGGAATTCGCAACGCGACCCTCATGGCTATCGCGCCGACGGCATCTATCGGTCTCGTCGCCGGAACCACCCCCGGCCTCGACCCGCAGTTCTCGCAGATATTCAGCCGTGCCACCAGCTCGGGTAAGTTCCTCGAGGTCAACCGCAACCTGGTTACCGACCTGCAGAAGCTCGGCATCTGGGAGTCCACCCGCGAAGAGATTCTGCGTAGCCAGGGTGACATTCAGGGCATCCCGACCATTCCTCAGCACATCAAAGACGTCTACAAGACGAGCTTCCAGCTCTCGCCGTTCTCATTCATTGAGGTCGCTGCTCGTTGCCAGAAGTGGATCGACCAGGCCATCAGCCGCAATATGTACCTCGAGACGCGTGACCTCGGCGACATGATGGGCATCTACTCGGCAGCGTGGGAGCGTGGCGTCAAGACCACTTACTACCTGCACATGAAGCCGCGCCACACCGCCGAGCAGTCGACGGTCAAGGTCAACAAGTCCGAAGAAATCAACGCCAGTGGCGGAGCCAAGAAGGGCTTCGGTGCCGCGGCTGCTGCACCGGCAGAGGCCGCTCCGGCAGCTGCTCCGGCTCGTCGTGGCTTCGGCTTTGGAGCAGCGGGGGGCCAGTCTTGAACTCCGTAGACGGCTACTTCGTTCCCGAAGACCCCATGGACCAGTTCCAGTGTGACTCCTGCCAGTAGGCAGACACGTTTTCTATCCGCAAGTAACACCCCTATTGCTCGACCCCACCAACTCGATCAACTAGCACGGTAATTCAGCGACACCCCAACACAACTCGAATATCTACCCAGAGGAGAAAATCATGGGCATTCTTGGCACCGGAGTTAAAGAAGGACTCCTGCTCAAGCCGGTTACCTACAAGTGGGCCATGGACCTGTACGACCAGGCCGTAGCCAACACGTGGTTCCCCAACGAAATCCAGCTCGGCGAGGACATCGCCGACTTCAAGAAGATGACCGACGAAGAGCGTCACGCCATCACCTTCCTGATGTCGTACTTCAACCCGAACGAGCTGCTCGTCAACAAGGCTCTCGCCTTCGGCGTGTACCCCTACGTGAATGCACCCGAGTGCCACCTGTACCTGGCCAAGCAGATGTGGGAAGAAGCCAACCACTGCATGTCGTTCGAGTACGTCCTCGAGACGTTCCCGATCGACCGCGAAGAGGCATACGCATCGCACGTCAAGGTCCCTTCGATGGCCCGCAAAGAGGAGTTTGAGGTCGGGTTCATTAAGCGCATGACCGAGCAGACCCTCGACATCAACACCACCGAGGGCAAGATGGACTTCGTTCGCAACCTGGTTGCCTACAACGTCATCCTCGAGGGAATCTGGTTCTACTCGGGCTTCATGGTCGCTCTGAGCTTCCGTCAGCGAAACCTGCTGCGCAACTTCGGTTCGCTCATGGACTGGGTCGTTCGCGACGAGTCGCTCCACCTGAAGTTCGGCATCAACCTCATCCTGACCGTTCTCGAAGAGAACCCCGACCTGCAAACCCCCGAGTTTGCCGCCGAGATCAAGCAGATGATTGTCGATGCCGTCGAGATGGAGTCCGAATACAACCGCGACCTGCTGCCCAACGGCATCCTCGGTCTGAACTCGAACTACATCAACCAGTACGTCAAGTACCTGGCTGACCGTCGTCTTGAAGAACTTGGGTTCGAACCCGAGTACAACGTGTCGAACCCTGCAAAGTGGATGGCCACGGCCAACGACACCCTCCAGTTGGTTAACTTCTTCGAAGCCACCAACACCAGCTACGAGTCGAACGCTTCGGCCACCGTCTCGAAGTAGTTTCTCGCGCTGCGAGACAAGCGAGGTGCCTCCGGTCTGTGATGGACTGGGGGCACCTCGCTTTTTAGGTTCAAAGGATTGATATGGACATTGCTGTTTACGGCGCCACTGGTGCCATCGGATCAAAAATCGTTGAAGAAGCCGTGGCGCGTGGCCACGATGTGACCGCGGTCAGTCGCCGCGGGGGAGCCGCGGAAAACGCCGGCATCGTCAGCGCAGATCTGAGCGACACGGCCGAGTTCATATCAATCGCATCAGAGAACGACGTTGTTGTCATTGCCGCAGGCCCGCCTCGCACCGGCGACTCACACGAGCCCACCATTCAGGCGCACCGCGACATTCTGGC
>JAHEGZ010000086.1 GCA_024644865.1 Aurantimicrobium sp. | reverse complement strand
GAACGGGTCCTGGTTGCCTTTGGTCAGTCGAGACGCGCCACAGTGAAGCCTTTCCCTGGCTTCGCTTATCCAACGCTCCACGCCGCCGGCTGCTTCGCCCAGCGTGCCTCATCAAGCCTCATCTCGACCGACCTGAAGCGGGTCAAGAGCGGGGCACTTCCGGCGATCTCAGGCATCACCAAGGACGAGGACAAGGCACCCACTGGCCTAGACAACATCCGCGTGAGCACGCTTCGCACGTGGCAGGGGAAGAGCGGGTTCTACGCCACTCAAGGGCGCCTCAAGAGTGCCGCAGGGAGCTCATTCGACTCGTGGCCGCTCGGAGTCATCATGGACGTGGCAGCCGAGGCCGCGCACGCGGTCATGGTGGACGTGGTCGGTTCGAGCGTGCGCACGAACCAGGGCGGAACCATCTTCGAAACCGACGCCGCTGACATCGAGGTCGAACTGAAGGCCCGCCTGGACCCTCTCCTGATTCAGGAGACGAATGCCGAGGGCAACCCGGGGCACGTCTCCGACTACCGCATCCAGGTCGACCGCACGGTCAACATCCTGACGACGAAGACCATTCGATATCGCGTGGCGATCCTGCCTCGCGGTTACGCTGACTACATCATTGGCGACTTCGGCTACTCTCTCAAGCTCTAAGGGGAAACCATGACCGAAACCAAGTATCCACAGACTGAGGGCTTCGCTCATGGGTGGGCCCGCACCGAGTTCAACATCAACGGTCAGGTGGTTGTCGCAGTGACGAAGGTCAGCGCGGACCAGCCTACCGAAGAGGGCGAGGTACGAGGGGCCTGCGTTGAGCCCATCGGGCGCACCGAGGGCGAGATGAAGATGGGGACCCTCACGGTCACCTTCTCCACGGAGAAGGCCCGGCAGAAGGTCCTCAGCAAGCTCGGGAACGCGTGGCGCGAGAAGACCTTCACCGTGAAGTACACCGCCAAGGCCAAGGGCGAGGCTGACATCAAGTGGGCCTACTACGGGGTGCGAGTCCTGTCCGAACCGGTGGACCATGGAGCCGGGACTGACGCATTGGGCGGGGATATCACGTGCTCCTTCATGTCCCACACTCGCAACGGGTTGAGCCCCCATTCCGGCGCAGGTGCGGCGACCAGCTAATCTGCTGGCATGACTGAGCCTGTCATCGACATCAAGCAGTTAGAAGCCGACCTAGAAGCAACTCATGGGCGTATCGCCTCGGGGAAGCTTCCGGTCGGCTTCGTAGCGTTCCGAGCCCCTACTCTTGAGGAGTGGCAGGCCGGAATGCAGGAGATTCAGGACGGGGAGCCGAGCGCCGGTCGCCGCAGCATCCTGAATGCCTGCGTCGTGTACCCATCCACCTACGCAGAGGGGGCGGGAGAGCTCCTGGAAGACTTCTACGAGCGCTTCCCGGTGGCAATCGGGCAGGTCTTCCGGGCCGTCGAGTCGCTCGTCTCTCGCGATGTGCCGATGCAGCTCCTGGGGGAGCCAGGGAATGGCTCGGTGTCAATCGATCTGCCATCTGGGAACGCCACGTTCCGCGCCCCTACCCTGGAGGAATGGGACGAGTGCCAGAGGGAGCAGAGGGGCGGGAGTCGCTTCAAGTCGATGCTGGACCTGCTCTCCACCACGGCCGCAACCCCGCAGGCCAAGAGCGCCATCGTCGCCTTCCTTGAGCGGTACCCTGCCGCGGCATTCGCCATCTTCGACAAGGTCACTGACCTGGCCACGTGCGAGGTGAGCTTCACCGTAAAAAAAGGGTAGATGCCCAGAAGCGAGCGGAGCGCTACCCCATGGCCGCGGCCAAGGCGCTTCGCTCCTTCGTCGCTGGAGATGGCTCTGACGACGACTGGGCCGGGGCCCTTCTGGTGGCCGATTGCATGCACAACATCGGCATTCTCGCGCAAGCGTTCACGAAGAAGAGGTAGTTGTGGCGAATTCTGCAAAATTCGAGCTCATCCTGGAGGGAGACAAGTTCGCGTCCGGAGCCAAGAAGGCATCCTCCGAGGCGAAGAAGCTGGCCTCCCAGATGATGGCCGCAGAGCGCGAGGTGGCGGCTCAGGAGAAGACCGTTCACGCTCGCCGATCGGCTGAGCGGAAGCTGCGCTCAAGCGAGACATTGCGCGCCGTGAAGCGTGACATCGCAGCTCAGGTGAAGGCTGAGAAGAAGGGGTTGCTCGAGGTCAGGAAGTTGCTCCCGGGAACGCGGGCCCCAAAGGGGAAAACGTTCGTGAGCCCAGCGGATCCAGGTGGCCGGAGAGGAGGCGGATCCTCGGAGAAGTCTGGAGGCGGAGGCTGGATGGACGTCTTCAAGGGCAACCTGGCCACGCGCGCCTTCGATGGCGCCTTGGGCATCGCGTCCGGCGTAGCAGACTCCACCTACGAGCTCATCAAGTTCGGAGAGCAGAGCCGCATGGCCTTCGGGCAGCTAGCGAAGCACGGCACCAGTGCCGAGAAGCTCTTCACGCACGTGCGTGATCTGTCGATGGGACTCGGCCTCGACATGCAGGAAACAACGCACGCCTACCAGAAGTTCCTGGCGCTGCAGTTCAACCCAGCCGAGGCCGACAAGCTCATCAAGATGGGCGCCGACTTGCGGGTGCTGGGCAACTCAGCCGAGCAGGTGCAGGGCGTCTTCCTGGCGCTCGGACAGATCAAGTCAAAGGGTAAGCTTCAAGGCGAGGAGCTTACGCAGCTGAACGAGCGAGGCATCTCGAGAACTCTGGTGAAGGAGTCGATCGCCAAGCGCATGGGGGTCAACTACGACCAGGTCGACAAGCTTCAGGAAGCAGGGAAGGTCAATGCCGAAGTCGGGCTCGCTGCCATCGAGGACGCCATCAAGAAGAAGCTCGGTGAGAA
>JAHEGZ010000083.1 GCA_024644865.1 Aurantimicrobium sp. | reverse complement strand
GGCGGCGTACACGCGGGTCAGAGATGACGTTGTTCAAGACGACGAGGAGCGCGTGTTTTGACGAGTCAGACAATGCGACTTCCTTTCGACCGGCGAGGTCAGTTTATCTTTCGAGCGATAATCCATTCGCCGATCAAGCGACGTTGATGCCCTAGTTTTCGGGAAAGCCGATGCTCTCGAAAAAGCGTGAGCGCTCACCCTCGGCGCTCAACTCGGGAGCCAATGCGTGGGATGCCTGCTTCATGCGTCGAACATCGTCGGTCGAAAGAGCATTGATGGCCTGTGCCAAGTCTTCGGCCGACCAGCCTTGCGTCACGACTCCGATGCCGGTGGGCTCG
Organism: Aurantimicrobium sp.; assembly: GCA_024644865.1. GTDB lineage: Bacteria > Actinomycetota > Actinomycetes > Actinomycetales > Microbacteriaceae > CAIOLM01. The sequence goes on along the minus strand of JAHEGZ010000083.1, from coordinate 2,539 downwards.
ACGATTTCAACCATGCTCGCCGACGGGCCAATCACGACGGCCAAGCGTCCTTGTATGGCTTCAAAGAGTTTGTTGGGCAGGGCAAAAACGAGATTCTCGGTCACCGGCGGGAAGAACATGACCTCAACGTCGAACTCGTTGATCGCGTGAGCAAGCTCGGCCATGGGCGCCGGAGGTCGCAATGTCACTCGGTCGCCAAGGTCGCCGGCGTAATCCATGATTTCTCGAATGGTTTGGTCAGGGCCAACGAGCATGAGCGTGAGTGTGAACCTGACGTCGACCAGTCGCATGGCGTCAATGAGCTCCCGGTAGCCGCGGGTCCAGGCGGCCGCGCCATGGTGCAAAAGTCGGATGTTCGTCTCAGAGACGGGCGTTGGCTTCTGGTCGACGAACGGGGGAATGTTTCTCACAACTACCGGACGCGGAATGTCGAAATCCTTCAGGTAGGCATCGGCGTTGTTGACCGCCAGTGACCGCGTGTCAATGGCCGGGTGGGCGATGTGATTGCGACCCCATGCGTGGTAGCCCTCAAGTGTTAGGCGGCGCTGGAGTGTGCGATTGGGAATCTTCGCGGAGAACCACTCGTGCAAGTCGACATGGATATGCGCGACGCGGGTTTTCTTGGGGAATGTCTTGGTGTCCGAAAGCCAGGGCAAAAGTTGAATGTCATTCAGGATGATGAGGTCATACCGGCCGGCGCGAACCCGACGAGACACCTCGGGCGGAAAATAGTTTTGGCGAAGAACGCGAAACCGAGCCTTGTAGGGCAGAAACAGGTTTGCCGCGGCCAACTTCAGGCGCCCGACGCCCGTCCACTTGGGATACGGGCGGATCGCAAAGTGATCGTGAATCTTCGGTGTCGGTTTGTCGCCGAATCCGAGCGAGTCAACGCTCCATCCAGCGTCGGTGAGCCAGTCAATCTGACGGCGAACTCGGGGGTCTCGCTCGATATTTGACTCGACCACGACGAGAGCGCGGAGCCCGGACCGAGTCTCAGAGTTCACGTGCAATCCTTCGCTGTACTGGGGTGACGTGGGTTGATTTCAGCAACGCGCGACCGGTCCCGATGGGCCCATTCTACCGGGGGAGCGACTACGCTGAAGGGAGGCGAAAGCTACCCGCAACGGAGAAAAATCGATGAAAGAAATTTGGAAGTTATTCCAAGAAGTGCTTTCAGTTCTCCCACCGGGGGCGGCCCGATTCCTGCGCGGTTACTCGATTTCTCTGGGCATTCTTGCCATTTTTGACGCCGTCGCTCTGGTGCTTCTCGCCGTGACGATCAACCCGATGGCAACCGGGCGTGAGCTCGTCCTTCCCGTGATCGGAGTGGTCAGCCAGGGCGGTTTGCTGGTGATGCTGGGGCTCGTCTGCGTGCTCATCATCGCCAAGGGCGTGTTTGCCGTGCTGCTTCTGCGCCGGGCCACGAAACGCTTCGCCATCTACGAGCTGGCAATCGGCGGTCGCTTGTTCAGGTCGTATATGGCCTCGCCGTGGGTCGAACGCCTCAAGCGCAATTCATCCGATCTCAACCGCATGGTCGATAGCAGTGTCGCGGCTACAGTCTCGACGTTCCTGCTCCCCGGAGCGACACTGCTGGGCGAAGTGGCAACCTTTGTGGCGATCGTTGTGGTGCTGGCGGTCGTGAAGCCCATTGTCGCCATTACAGGAATCGTCTATCTCGGACTTGTCGGCGCGGTGTTGTTCTTTTGGATCAGCCGCAAGGCGCGCGAAGCCGGTCGCGTTTCACTTTTTGCTTCACGACGCACTGCTCGTCTCATCATCGAGATGGTGGGAGCGCTCAAAGAGGTCACCCTGCGCAATAAGCTCGGCGAGGTCGCGGCCGTGGTCGAAGATAGTCGCACCAATTCCTCGCGCGCTCGGGCGAACATCCAATTGCTGGCGCAGTTGCCGCGCTACGTTCTTGAATCGGCAATCGTCGGTGGATTCGTGCTGGTCGGCTTTGTTGGCTACCTGACCGGTGGCACCCCGGCCATCGTCGTGGCCGTTGGGCTGTTTGGTCTGGCGGGATTCCGTCTGGCGCCTTCGATTATGCGATTCCAGGCGATTATGTCGCAGATGATTGCGAACGCTCCGCACGCGCGAGCGGTGGTTACCGAGATTCGTCAGGCCGAGTCGTCCTCGCAAAAGTTTGAAGACCGTGAAGCCCTTCCACTGCCGACCGCACCCAAGCAGCTGGTGTTTGATCGAGTCAGCTTCGGATATGTCGAGGGTGCCGAGCAGGCGGTTACCGACATCTCTCTCTCGATTCCGTTTGGCTCGACTGTGGCGTTTGTCGGCTCGTCGGGTGCGGGAAAGTCGACGATGATCGACCTCATTCTGGGACTCATTGAGCCAACCGCCGGGCACGTGCGCGTTGACGACATGGACCTCACCCAGATCACCAAGAACTGGCGAGAGCACGTGGGGTATGTGCCCCAGGACGTCTCGCTTTTCGATGCGACGGTCGCTCAAAACGTAGCCCTGTCGTGGACCGGTGAGATTGACCGCCAGCGCGTGCGCGACTGCCTCGAGAAGGCTC
>JAHEGZ010000116.1 GCA_024644865.1 Aurantimicrobium sp. | reverse complement strand
CGTAGACCGCTAGATTAAGGGAAACCTAACTAAGGAGTCCCACGGTGGCACCCTCACAAGTCATTCCCGAGAAGGGGTTCCGTCTCGGCGCGGTTCTCTTGCTCGGCATTATCGGCGCCATTCAGGTGGCCGACCCCATCATCTCTTCGATGGCTCTGGCAAAGGCGTCAGACGCTCTCAACTTTGACTCATCGACGCAGGCTCTCGCGGCGGGAATTTCGACCCTTGCTCTTGCCGCGACGGTCATTCCCGGCGGACTTCTCGCAGACCGCGTCGGACGTCGACTCGTGGTCTCGCTCGCTGTTCTGGTGAGCGCCGTCGGACAGATTCTGACCGCCAACTCATGGGACGCCGGCTCCTACCTCTCCGGACGCATCATCACGGGTATCGCACTCGGAATGGTCTTTGGTGGCGCCTACGGAATGCTCAAGAACGTCTCGTCCCAGAAGTCCCTGGGACCGGCTATGGCCATGTTCAACGTGACCAACGGCATCATCCCGGTCATCGCCATGGTTATTGGTGGTGTTCTGGTTGGTCAAGACTGGCGTGATGCTTACTACGTACTGCCCGTCGTCTCGGTCATCGCATTCATTCTGATTCCATTCATTTTGCCCAAGGTCGATAAAGTCCCCGGCGGCAAGATTGACATTTTCGGAATGCTGTTCTTGGCTATCGGTGTTGCCGGCCTTCTGTATGGAATCAGCCAGGCCACCAAGGGCGTCACCACCCCGGCATTCTTGATTCCGGTGCTCGTGGGTCTCGTGGGTCTCGTTGCTTTCACCATTCGCGAACAGCGTTCGAGCCACCCGGTCTTCCCGATCCAGATGCTCAAGCACCCCGCGTTTGTTGGTGCGGTAATCATGGGCATCTTCTGGAACTTTGGCTCGGGAGCCATCAGCCAGATGCTTCCGAACATCTGGCAGTACGTCACTCACGTGCCGACGGCCCTCATCGGTATCGCTCAACTTCCAGCAACTGCTGCCGGTATTGCCGGCTCACTTGTAGCCGGGGCTTTGCTCGGAAAGGGACGCCCGGCTCGATTCATCGCGATCTTCGGATACGGACTGCTCGTTCTCGGGTTCATTTCATTCGTCTTTGCGGGGCGAGCTGACAACTACTGGGTCTTCGTGCCCGGTCTGGTCATCGCCGGTATCGGTTACATGATGAACGCCACAACGCAGGGCAACCTGTTCCTCGGGCTGGCACCGGCGAAGTTCTTTGGCCCGGTCAGCTCGAGCAAGCTCGTTGTCGGTCAGTTCGGTTACTCGCTGGGTCTGACGGGAACCACGACCATCATCAGCATCATGACAGTCGCCCGGGTTGATCACATCACCAAGGGCGCGGTCACGGGTCAAAGCAACTGGGATGCCATCACCCACTTCATGCAGACAGGTGCTACCGATGGTTCCGACACCGCAGTGAACCAAGCGCTCACTAACGCTGGACAGAAAGCAATTGAGGGCGCTTACGCGGGTGCTTTTGCAGAGACCGCTGCCATCAGTGCGATTCTGATTGCGATCGCCGGTGTACTCATGTTCATCTCGTTGAGCAAGAAGGGTGCGAGCGAACCGGTGGACCAGTTCCTCGACGAGCAACTTGAAGTCAAGACCGAAAAGGCTGCCAAGAAGCCCGCTGCGGCCAAGGCGGCACCAGCCAAGGCAACTGCTGTGAAGGCAACAGCTGCCAAGACTGCAGCCAAGCCGGCGGCCAAAAAGCCTGCGGCGAAGAAGCCTGCTCCGAAGACGAGCAAGTAACCGCAGCCCTACATGTGAAAAGCCACCCGGTTTCGGGTGGCTTTTCACATGGATTGTTGACTAGCGCGTGTGACGCTTGGAGCTAATGACTCCGGTGTCGAATCCAAGCAGGTGAAGCCCACCGTCAAAACGAGCGTGCTCAATCTTGATGCAGCGATCCATGACGACCTTGAGGCCCTTGGACTCGCCGTAGCGGGCAGCCTCTTCGTTGTAGATGCCGAGCTGAACCCAGACGATCGGGTTTCCGATTTCGAGAATTTCGTCGATGACCCCGGGGATATCGCTGCCTTTGCGGAAAACATCCACGATGTCAGGAACTTCGGGGAGCGATTTGAGGTCGGGGTAGACGGGCTGCCCCAGAATCTCACCCTTGATCATGGGGTTGACGAAATAGATCTTGTAGGTGCTCGACTGCAGCAGGTAGGTGCCGACAAAGTAGCTCGAGCGCTGCGGTTTGTCGGACATGCCGACAATCGCGACAGACTTCGCTCCGTTGAGCAGACGCTGGCGTTCCTTGGCATCGGGACCCACCCAGGTGCGCTGTGAGCGCAGAAGCTTCGCCAAAGGAGAATTAGCCGGCATGGAACAGCTCAGGCCGTTGGCGAGTTGTACGAGTTCTTCGGTAGCCATGATTAACCCTTCAGCGCCAGATCGAGCGCCTGGTCGATGTCGTAGATGATGTCGTCGACATCCTCGATGCCCACGCTCAAACGAATGAGACCCGGGTACACGCCAGCGTTCTCGAGCTGCGCATCGGTCAGCTGTGCGTGGGTCGTGGATGCCGGGTGGATGACGAGTGTCTTGGCATCACCGATGTTGGCAACGTGGCTGGCCAAGTTGACCGACTCGATGAACTTGCGTCCGACCTCGCGACCGCCCTTGATGCCGAAACCGAACACCGAGCCGGGGCCCAGTGGCAGATACTTCTGTGCGCGGTCGTAGTGCGAGTGGCTCTTCAAGCCTGCCCAGTTCACAAACTCGATGCGCTTGTCTTCGGCAAGCCAGTTGGCAACCGTACGAGCGTTGTCGATGTGTGCCTGCATGCGGTACGGCAGGGTCTCCACGCCCTGTGCGAGCAAGAATGCTGAGTGCGGTGCCAGCGCCGGTCCGATGTCTCGAAGCTGCTCGGCGCGCAAGCGGGT
>JAHEGZ010000070.1 GCA_024644865.1 Aurantimicrobium sp. | reverse complement strand
GTGATGATGATTTTGGTGCTCATCGGCGGCGCCTGTTACACCGCTGGTGCCGTTATTTACGGGCTCAAAAAGCCCAATCCGATTCCCGGTGTATTCGGATTCCACGAGATTTTTCACACGCTGACGGTGTTCGCATTTCTTTGCCACTGGGCTGCAATATTGCTCATCGCAATGCACCCCGTTTACAACTAGCTGCCCTGCTGCTCCGCATCGAGCTTGGCGGCGACTTCGTCACGAATGCGGGTGCGACGAATGCGGCGCACCATGTCTAAGACCAAAAGAATTGCACCCACGGCCACAAACGCAATCGCGATGAAACCGATGGGACCCGGGTCAATAGTGATTTGATCATCTGGGTTCAGAGCGAGGAGCACGAGAGTCCTTCGGGTCGGGTGGAAGCAATAACCTTGTCTTATAAGAGTACCTCTGGAGCCTCATGACTGACCCTCGCAACCTGGACGCGCGCTACGGTCGTGTGACGCGTTCGCGGGCGTCACGAAGGACGCGCCTCCTTGTCTCTTCACTCTTTGTTGCTGCCCTCGTGCTGACCTGGTTCATCTGGGCCAATCCTGTGCATTTCGGTCAGTCGGTAGAAGGAGCAGCGCTAAGCCACACAATCATCGACGACACCCACACCTCGGTGACGTTCGAGGTAACAGCTGAGGTTGGTCGAGGCGTGGCCTGCGCGGTCTCGGCCAAGAACCTGAGCTTCGACATCGTGGGCTGGAAAGTATTCGTCTACCCCGCCTCGACTGAGGTGAAACGCACTTTCACTGAGACTATTTTGACGACCAAACGCCCTGTCACGGGTTTGGTTGAGGACTGCTGGCTCACCTAGGCTCGAAGGCATGGCTGAATCCAACCGCACCTTTTTGACGCAAGAAGCATTCGACCGACTAACCGCTGATCTTGAGCGCATGTCGACCGTCGAGCGCGACGAAATCGTTGCGCGAATCGCGCAGGCTCGCGACGAGGGAGACCTCAAAGAGAACAGTGGCTACCACGCGGCTCGCGACCAGCTCGGTCTGCTCGAAGCCAAAATTCGCGACCTCAAAGAAATGCTCAAGCACGCTCAGATCGGTGAAGTACCCGAGAGTACCGGCGTTGTCGAAATTGGCACAGTCATCACGGCGACCATTGCCGGTGACGAGTCGGTGTTTTTCATCGGCAGCCGGGAGATTGCCGCCGGAAGCGACTATGACGCGTACAGCCCCGAGAGCCCGCTGGGCAAGGCCATCCTGGGTCTCAACGTCGGTGACTCAACCAGTTTCACGGCCCCCAACGGCAACCAAATTCAGGTTTCCATCTCGAAGGTCGAGACCTTCATACCCTAATCGTGTTTAGTTGCGAGTGAACCGGTCAATGATGTCGAGCAGCTCATCCAGAGTTGAAAAATAGGGCATGTGGTCTGAGTGCAACTCGGCCGTTTCAACCACGCTGGTTGATGCGGCCATCTTTTGTTGAAGTGGCAACGGAATTGCCCGGTCATTGAGAGCAAAAATGTAGCGGCGAGTAATTTCACGGTCGTCGGTAATATTCACCGGGTTAGTGAACGGGATGATGGGCTGTGACTCCAGTCCGCGCGGGTCAACGGTTTTCATCATCGCCGGTGACGTCATGTTGTACAACGCCTCAGGAACAGCCTCGATGGGAAAATTTCCCATCGGAGGTTCGCCTGACACGACAAGGTTTGCCTGGACTGCATCTCCTTGGCCTTCAGGGCTGCCGGCAAGATCCAGAAGAGATTCTCCGTTGCGTGGCAAGAACGCGGTCATGTAGATCACTTGGTTGAGGTTGCCACCGTTAGCCACAAAATCATCGGCTGCCTGGGTAACAACCATTCCACCCATTGAGTGCCCGATGAGCACAGCCGGCTCCTCACTTGACCGCAGCTGAGCGACAACTCGGTCTGCGTACAACTGCAAGGTGACGCTCTCTTTGGGTGATGGATCATCGCCCTGTCCGGGAAGGTCAAAAGCCTCGACCGTGTGGCCCCGCTCTTTCAGATCCTCAAGAAACGACGACCCCCAGACGTGGCGGTTGCCCATCGCACCGTGCACTAAGACCAATCGCGCCATGACTAGTCATTCACAAAGCGGTTGAGAATCGAGACAAATTCGTCGGTGTGCGAGAGGAAAGGAGAGTGATCCGAATCAATGTCAACAATCTCCACGCACTTAGTTTCTGCAGACATTTTTCGCTGGAGCGGAGTAGGGAGTGCCTTGTCGTGTGTGGTGATGATGTACCGGCGCGAGATGTCGCGATCATCAGTAATCTGGGCCGGCATTACAAACGCGAGAATCGGCTGCGGGTCCAAGATCGCCGCAGCCGCAGTCGCAACTGCGGGGTCACACTCACCGTAAAACGCCTGAATAGCTTCATCGGTGGGCATGGTTCCGACCGGTGGCTCACCCGCGACAACGACGTTTGCCTGAACCATGTCACCAGCGCCCTCGGGTTGACCGGCAAGCTCCACCAAGCTCTGTCCATTTCGCGGCAGGAATGCGGCAACGTAAATGACTTGGTCCAGTGACCCACCCGCGGCATAGATGTCATCTGCGGCCTGGGTGACGACCATGCCCCCCATCGAGTGACCAACCAGAACGGCGGGCTCTGACTTTGAGTTCACCTGCGCGACAACCTTGTCTGCATACGTCTGCAAGACCACGGTTTCGATCGGAGTGGTGTCATGACCGTGGCTGGGCAAATCGACCGCCTCCACGGTGTGTCCCTGTGCTTCGAGCTTCGCTTTGGCGGCATCCCAACAGGATGCGTTGTGAAAAGCACCGTGAACAAGAATGAGTCGAGCCATGATTTCTCCCTTGAGTCGTGTGACTCAATTATGGGAGCGCGCCGAACCGAGCGCTAGAGGTCAATGTGGACGTTGCGCCGGCGTGATAAGGCGGGGCAGAGAAACACAATCGACGCCGCGTTCACATCAATGAATTTTGCTGTTTCCGCTTAGCTTGTGCCAGGTGCGATTGTGATAAACCAGCGGCTGACTGTCACCGGCGTCGTTCGGGATGCTCGCCTCAAGAGCGTGCACGGCCACGACCGTTGAATTGCCAATCTGCATTTGATCAACCACGCGACCACGCAACCAGGCATGGGCTGCCGTGAAATAGGGCTCACCCGAAGGGAGCCGGGCCCAGATCGATGTGTCTTGGAATCGGTCGATGCCACTGGTGGCACCGAGAATTGCGAGATCAAGGTTTTCAGCGGTGAGCATGTGAACCACGAGAGTCTCTGCTGCCAGGAGCGTTGGAGCAGCTGACGAGGCGTCGGATATCGAGAAGACAAGCACGGGCGGTTCAGCGCTGACCGAGAATACCGAACTCGCCGTCATCGCGACCGGGCCATTGCCCGCGTCTCCAGTAATGACTGCGATGCCGGCCGCGTGCTGGCGAAAGGCCGCTTTGAACTCGTCAGGGGTGAGTCCACCAGAAACCGAATCTTCGATGCGATGAGGAGCGTTCATGCTTCTATCTTGGTCGACACCGAGGCACTCTCGTTCCAACTACTGGGCCGGCCACCCAAAGCACGCCTTGCCCAAGCGCACTCCTAGAGATGACGGTGCCAGAATAGAGGCGTGGGATACGACGTAGATAAATCAGACGACCAGTGGCGTGAGGAGCTCTCGGCAGAGGAATATGCCGTCCTCCGGCAAGCGGCAACGGAGCGCGCTTGGACCGGTGACCTTCTCGACGAAAAGCGCGACGGCCTCTATCGCTGCAAAGCATGCAAGAACGAACTCTTCGTCGCCGGCACAAAGTTTGACTCGGGCTGTGGATGGCCAAGCTTCTACGAATCGATCAATCCTGACGCCGTCGAACTTCTCGAAGACGCCAGTCTCGGCATGGTGCGCACTGAAGTCTTGTGCGCCAAGTGCGGTTCACACCTGGGCCACGTATTCCCCGACGGTTTTGGCACCCCAACCGGTGACCGCTACTGCATGAACTCGATCGCCCTCGACTTCAAGGCCGGCGAGTAGTTAGCTGCAGGTGCAGAGCTGCTCAGGCGAGAAATCGGCGAGCGCCTCGTCTATGTGCTGGCCGCATCCCGACCAGGTTGCTTTGCCACAATTAGGGCAGGCGACTGCTTGACACATATTGTTTCCTTTCTAGTGAATCCATTCCTGCCCGCCAGGTAAGGCATCCACCGTCGAGGTTTCGAGCTGGGATGCCGTGTGAGCGCAGTATTTGTGTCGCGATGTGACCACGTTGACCAACGCGACAATGAACGACGACTCCCTCGGCGCGTACCTCGTCGAGCCGTTCACGAAGTTCGTCGACGGGGATGTGAACCGAACCCGGAATCGACTGAACGTCATACTCATCGCGAGTTCGAACGTCGATGACTTGCGTTCCAGCGGCAATGAGCTCAGCGATTTCATGCCACTGCACGTTCGGCGTTTTGCCGCTGTGAACGTTATTACCCACATATCCGGCCTGATTGATGGCGTCTTTTGCAGACCCATACTGTGGCGAATAGGCCAGTTCGACATCCATGAGGTCATCAACAGAAAGTCCGGCAAATATCGCCGTCGCCAAAACATCGATGCGCTTATCGGCGCCGTCTTTTCCAGTTGCCTGCGCTCCAAGCAATCGGCCCGATTCCGGATCAAACAGGACCTTCAGTGCAACGTGCGCAGCACCCGGGTAGTAGCCCGCGTGTGAACTCGGGTGCAGATGGATAATCGAGTGCCGAATGCCACGGGCGATGGCGGCCTTTTCGGTGAGACCAGTGATGGCAGCAACCATGCCGAATGCTCCGATGATGCCTGTGCTGAGAGCTGGGCGAGCGCTCGTCTTTTCGCCTGCGATAACATCTGCAACGAGACGACCATGACGATTGGCGAGATTCGCCAGCCAGACCATCTGCGCGTCACCGGAGGCGAAAATTACTTTCTCGGCAGCATCGCCGACAGCATAAATATTGGGGTCACTTGTGCGCTGCTGATCGTCAACCCAGATTCCGCCTGCGGACCCGATTCGCAAACCGGCTTCAACGGCAAGGTGATGATCGGGAGTCACACCAACAGACGAAATCACTAAATCGGCTGGCAGCTCCTCCCCGTCGGCAAGAACGACTGAATGTTCGCCGATCGATGCGGCTCTAGCGCCAAGTTTGAGTTCGATGCCATTCATTTCCAAAGTTCGTTGGAACGGCTCAATGACCTCCGGGTCAAACTGAGCCAGCACGGTCGCTTGCGACTGAACCAGCGTGACGGCCACGCCACGGTGTCGAAGGTTTTCGGCCAGCTCCACCCCGATAAAGCCGGCACCCAGAATCACCGCAGTTGGCTGCGTGAGCGTCTGCTGTGAAAGTCGGTCCACCACATCTTTAATCGCGACCGCATCGGGAACATCTCGAAGGCTCAGGGCCCTTTCGGCGCCAGGAATATTGAGGTGGCGCGGGGCAGCACCCGTTGAGATGACGAGCGCATCGTAGGAATCGGTAACGCTCTCCCCCGTCTCTAGTTTGAGAACGGTCACCGTTTTCTTGGTCGGGTCGATGGCTGTCACCCGCGACGAAGTCTGAACGTCAATGCGGAAGCGGTTCCAGAGCGCTGCAGGAGTTTGAAGAAGCAGGGCAGATTGCTTCTCGATGACGTCTCCCACAAAATAGGGCAGCCCACAGTTTGCGAACGAGACGTGAGGCCCTTGCTCGTAGACCTTGATCTGTGCGGCTTCGTCGAGACGACGCAACCGCGTCGCGGCCGACATACCTCCTGCGACACCACCGATGATGATGACTTTCACTGACAATCCCTTCGCGGCCTAGGCCAGCGACATAAACGCTTTTTCGAGAGCCGCACGATTCGATGACCCCTCGGGATCATCGCCACAGTGCTGCATTCCGGTCGCAATGATGGTGAACCCCGCTCGAGTGAGTGCAGTACTCGCAGCGGAAAGCTGATTCAGAAGGTCTGTGCAGTCACGCCCCTCGTCAAGCATGCGCACGATTCCGCCAATCTGACCCTGCACGCGCACCAGACGGTCTCGAGCGCTCTTAAGCTCCGACGGTTCGATAATCACGGTGTCTCCTTCGTTTTGCGTTGCTTGTGTTACATTTATAACATACCCTAGGGGGTATACGAAAGGAACTCATGAACAGCCTCATCAAGAAGATTTCGATTGCCGTCATTGCCGTGCTCGCAATCGTCAGTCTTGCCGCCTGCTCCGCCCCGAAGTCGATCGACATGTCTCAGGTAACCGCTGTCATTGACGTACGTACGGCGAGTGAATACGCCTCTGGACACCTTCAAGGAGCGGTCAACATTGACATCGAGAGCGCAACCTTCATCGACGAGATTTCAAAACTCGACAAGGCAGGAACGTATGTCGTCTACTGCCACTCAGGCCGTCGAGCAGGTATTGCCAAAGACACCATGACCAGCCTCGGATTCTCGGACGTGACCAATGCAGGTGGCTACCAAGACGCCTCAGACGCAACCAAACTCCCAATTGTCACCAACTAATGCCAACGAAAGAAGGATGCTCTCATGTGCCGTCAAGTTACCTGCCGAAAGTGCGGCAAAACGACCTGGGCCGGATGCGGCCAGCACGTCGACCAGGTGATGCGTGGGGTTCCCTCTTCACAGCGGTGCCGCGGTCACGAGAATGACCCGAAAGAACCGGGATTCTTCGCACGTCTGTTCGGCAATAAAGCAGATTGAGCTTGTCGAAATCCGCTAGAAGCTTCGAAGCACTCTGACGTCTTCGGGGGTTGCTCTGGGGTTCACCGAGCGGGCCTCGGTGGGGGCATCCGTGCCATTAACGGCGGAAACACTCGCAGTCATGAGGTGACCGACTGCGCCCGAAAGCCTCCGATAGGCCTCCTGCGCCGTGGCCGCTTCGGGAGACGTGGCATCGAGGCCGAGCTCGCTCAGGCGGTCGATGACTGATCCGGCCGCGAGGTGATCTTCAACCGCGTAACGAAAGTGGCCGTCACGAAGATCGCCGGCAGCAATGACCGCGGTCGCGAACCGCTTGCCCAGTCGAAGTTGTTCGGCCATAACCCATTCAGCGGCGGCACGAGAGTTTGCCAAGCACGTTGTAATCACAGCACCACGCTCGGGCAGCGCGTCGATATCGACGGTCGAGTCACCCAGTGCGTCAACCCAGACGATGACGTCTGCGTCTTCGCCGACAGCCGTCGCGCCGGCGTATCCGAAATCGAAGCGGACTTGGTATCGGGATTGTTCACTCATGACTCGTCAATTCTCGCAGGTATGCACTCCATGCCAATAAAGGAGGCCCGACTCGTGGTTTGCTAAGCAAGTGAGCATCGCGGACACAGAAAAACCAGCCCTGATTCGCGGGCGCGTCCTGACCTTCTTCGGGATTGGCCTGGCCGCCCTTGGTTTGCGATCGGCGGCTACCTCGGTGTCGCCCATCCTTATGTCGATTGAGAAGAACATCACCTTCGGGCCGTCGGATCTGACTCTGTTAGGCATGCTCGCGCCCCTAGCTTTCGCCATCTTTGGTGCGCTCACACCGTGGGCCGTGCGAAGACTCGGGCTCGAAACCGTGATGGTCATCTCGCTCGTTGTGCTCGGCGGCGGTGAAATCGCTCGATCGCTGGTCAACCACCCCGGTCAGTTTCTCGCACTGAGTTTTGTGTCGATGGCAGGCACAGGTGCCGTAAACGTGCTGCTCCCACCGATGGTCAAAAAGTACTTCGGCAACCGCATCCCGGCAATGTCGATGGTCTACCTTTTTTTGGCGGTCCTCGGCAGCGTGATTCCGGCCTACTTGGCTTCGCCCGTAGCCAACGCAACCGACTGGCGCATTTCAATCTCGGCATGGGGGTATATCGCGATCGTCGCTGTGCTCCCCTGGTTCGCCGTATTAGTGCGCAACCGCGCTGGTGCCAGCACAACGCTTCCTCAAGTGACCGACCAAGGTGCGGCAAAGCGGGTGTGGAAGGCGCCCGCCTCCTGGGCGATCACGATTTCATTTGGAATCGCAGCTGCCAACTGCTACATCATGTGGCAGTGGTTGCCGACGATTTTGCAAGAGCGCTCCCACCTCGACGAGGCCACGAGTGGGCTAATGCTGGCTCTCTACTCGGCCGTTGCACTGCCAAACAGCATCTTTGGCACCATGCTCATTGCTCGAGCAAAATCGATGACCGGTCCGACGATATACGGCATGAGCGTTCTCGTCGTAGGCGCCCTGGGGCTGTGCTTCCTCCCCACGGTGGCGCCATTGTTGTGGGTCATCCTCAGTGGCATGGGCGTGATCTTTTTCACCATCGGCCTTGTGCTCATCAACTTGCGCACCAGCAGCCAATCGGGTGCGGTTGCCCTCAGCGGCATGGTTCAGGGCGTCGGATACCTCATCGGCGCGGTGGGGCCGCTACTCGTGGGACTGGCTCACGGGATCAGCGGAAATTCGGATGCTGATTTCGTGATCATCATTGCGTCAGCACTCGTCGGCATATTTCCGCTGGTGGCTCTGCGCAAGAAAGTTATGGTCGACGCCTAATTTGGCTCTAATGTAGTCCTACGCACTGTGCAAGGGAGCATTTCTTGGGCGCCATCCAACCCACTGTCGACGCGCGTCGCCAATTGGCATCAAAGCTGGATTTGTCGCGCCGTTCTGACCTCGAATTGCTCGATCGATTCGACCGCTGGGGCGACGATCTCGTCTCCGCATTGAGCGACGTTTACAACGTTTCTGAGGTGCTCCCCGAACTGTTGAACATTCTGTTGGCACAGCACAACGCGCGCAGCGAAGACCTCCTCCAGCGCGACCGAGAGCGCATTCTTGAACCCGACTGGTTTCAGAAACCCGACACCATCGGCTACGTCTGCTACACCGACCTGTTTGCCAAGAACCTCAAAGGACTGAACAAGCGAATCGGCTACCTTGAGGGGCTCGGAGTGAGCTACCTGCACCTCATGCCGATTCTGAAGCCGCGACCCGGTGCAAATGACGGCGGATACGCGGTCATGGACTACCGCTCTCTGCGTGACGACCTAGGCACGATGGAAGAACTGCGGGCAACTGCATCCAAACTTCACGCCTCGGGCATTTCGCTGACACTTGACCTCGTGCTCAACCACGTGGCTCTTGAACACGAGTGGGCCATGAAGGCCAAGGCCGGCGACAAGAAGTACCGCGACTACTTCTACGTTTATCCCGACCGTGAGATCCCCGACCGGTTCGAGCAGTCGCTGCCCGAGGTGTTCCCCGATTTCGCTCCAGGCAACTTTACCTGGGATGACGAACTGAGCGGCTGGGTCTGGACGACCTTCAACTCGTACCAGTGGGATGTCAATTGGTCGAACCCAGCGGTCTTCTGCGAATACGCCGACATTATTGCCAACCTCGCCAACCACGGTGTCGACTGCCTGCGTCTGGATGCCATCGCATTCATCTGGAAGCGCATGGGCACTCAGTCCCAGGGCGAGCCCGAAGTGCACTCCATTACACAGGCGATGCGTGCCTTCTCGCGCATCCTGACCCCAGCGCTGATCTTCAAGGCCGAAGCGATTGTGGGGCCGGCTCAGGTCAGCGCCTACTTCGGAGAAGGCACTCACGCTGGCAAAGTCAGCGACCTGGCTTACCACAACAGCCTCATGGTTCAGATTTGGGCCGCCATCGCAGCAAAAGATGCCACCCTGCTCGAGCGCTCGCTGTCGCGTTTCACCGCCCTGCCGAATTCCACGGCCTGGGGGGTATATCTGCGCTGTCACGATGACATCGGTTGGGCAATCGACGACAGCGACGCCCACAGCGTAGGTCTCAACGGACACCTTCACCGCATGTTCTTGGCCGACTATTTCAATGGCACATTCACGGGATCGGATGCCCGCGGTGTCGACTTCCAGGTCGACCCGGCCAGCGGCGAAAAGCGCACGAGTGGCACCGCTGCAGCCCTAGCCGGCGTGCAGGCGGCACTTAAAGCCAAGGACCGTGTGCATCTCGACGTTGCGATTAACCGCTACCTCTGTGCCTACGCGATGGTGTTTGGCTTTGGCGGAATCCCGCTGCTCTATATGGGTGACGAAATCGGCCTGCTCAACGACGAGACGTACCTCAAAGACCCGGCGAAAGCGGACGACACGCGCTGGGCAAATCGCCCGACCATGAAGTGGGCCGCTGCCGAGCGAGCGAGCGGTGAGCTGGCCCCTGACGCTCCATTGGCGACATACGCCGAGCACCGCATCCGTGCCGGAATTCAGCGTCTGATTGAGGTTCGACAAACTTTGCCATCACTGCACGCGAGTGTGGCGACGCAGGTCAAGAAGGGGACACAGAAGGGTGTGGTTATTTTCAACCGTCGGCATCCCGCAGGTCACTTGGTGCAGATCTACAACCTGTCAGATCAGGGTCGGTGGATCAGCGTCGAAGAGCTTGGCGGCCTCCACGGACACGTGACCGACCACATCACCGGACACTCATTTGACCTCGCTGGCGGGATGCCGCTTGCGCCCTACGAAGCTCGCTGGCTCACGAACTAGTTTGGCGTGACGTCGACTCGGCGTCCTTCGTGGTTCGATGTGAACGCGGCATCGATAACGAGTTGCGCGAGGTAGCCGTCGAACACGTTCGGGCCGTAGGCCGTTCCCTCGACGATGTTGCGGACGAACTGTCGAACACCGACATCTTCGACGAGCAGGTGTCCCCACATGTCGGTGGATTCGCGGCCGCCGAGGTACTCAGCCGGAATCTCAAGGCGCCCGGCCTCGCCCGATTCGCTCTGTGCCACCCACAGGTGCGATCCCTTGAGCGACCCTTCGTAAACCAAGGCCACTTCGAGAGACCCCTTCTCGCCAAAGATTTTGACGGTCTGCTCCATGAAGCGGTCGCCGAGGTCAGCGATAAGCGTGGCAAAGATGCTGCCGTGGGAACCGTCGGCGTAGTCGACGGCGAGGGTCGCCGAGTCATTAGCGGGTGCAACCGGCGTGCCATCCGAGTGAAGCCGCTCGACCGAGTTGTGCAGGGAGGCGCTCACCCGAGCAACCGGAGCAATCAGCCACTGCGCCATGTCGATGACGTGAACGCCGAGGTCGCCCAGTGCGCCCGTACCGCGCTCGGCGTCGAGGCGCCAGTGGTAAGCGTTGTCGCGGGCGTACCCCATCAGGTAACGGAACTCCGAGTGATAAACCTTGCCGATGATTCCGCTTGCCAACAGGTCTTTCACGTAGTTGAGGGCGGGCGAGTAGCGGTAGGTGAACATGACGTTGTTGGTCACCCCTGCGGCGCGAACCGCTGCTGCCATCTCTCGTGCTTCACCCGCGTTATCGGCGAGAGGTTTTTCACACATAACGTGAAGTCCGGCAGCTGTGGCCGCGAGGACCATGGCGTGATGTTCTTGGTCGGGGCTAGCGACCACAACTGCATCAATGAGACCGGATGCGATCATGTCGCGCCAGTCACTAAAGGTGTGCTCGATGCCGAACTGCTTGGCAACTTCAGCAAGGCGTTCCTCGTTGCGTCCGGCGAGCGCCGTCACCTCGCCGGCATCATGTTCACGCAGATTTGCGAGGTAAGCGAACTCGGTCCAGCCGCTGGTACCGATGACGCCGACACGTACCTTTGACATCAGTTAGCCACCGAAACGAAGAAGCCCCAGGGCTCGAGAGATGCCGACTTACGCCCGAGAATCACTTCGCCATCGATCTCCGCGGGAACATCCACGCTGTCGTTCGAGAAGTTCACCACAACCGTGAGCTTCTGGGCGCCGAGACGACGCTCGTAGGCAAACAGCTGCTCGTGTGCAGGCCACAGCATGTCGAAGGAGCCGTTGACGACGACTTCGAAGTTGTGGCGCAGGCGAATGAGCGCCTTGTAGTGGTGGAACACTGAGTCGGGGTCGGCAACCGCAGCTGCCGCGTTGATCTCGCGGTAGTTATCGGGCACGTCGATCCAGGGCTGGCCGGTGGTGAAACCGGCGTGAGCGGAGTCATCCCACTGCACCGGCGTACGGGCGTTGTCACGCCCCTTGTATCCAGCTGCGTTGATAACCGTCGACAGCGGGATGCCCTGCTCGGCGGCTTCGGCAGCCCAGTTGAGGGTCTCGAGGTCGCGGTACTTGTCGAGCGTGGTGAACCCGTGGTTGGTCATGCCGATCTCTTCGCCTTGATAGACATAGGGCGTTCCGCGCATCAGGTGCAGGATTGTGCCGAGCGCTTTGGCACTCTGCACGCGGTGCTCAGCGCTGTCGTTGCCCCAGCGGCTCACGATGCGAGGCTGGTCGTGGTTGTTCCAGTACAGCGAGTTCCAACCCACCGTCTCGAGGCCCTTTTGCCACTTGTTGAAGTTCTCTTTGAGCGCGGGCACTGTGAACGGCACGAGATCCCACTTGCCGAATCCGCCAGGCCTGGAGTCGAGATCCATGTGTTCAAAAGTGAACACCATGTTGAGCTCATGACGGTCTTCGCCGGTGTACAGCTGGGCAAGGTCGACCGTGCATCCGGGCATTTCGCCGACAGTGATCAGCCCCTTGTCGCGCAGAACCTCGCGGTTCATCTCCTGCAAAAATTCGTGGATGCGCGGACCGTTGTTCCACGGCCCAAACAAATCGTCACCGTCGCTGAAATCCTGGTGCTTCGAAATCAGGTTGATGACATCCATGCGGAAACCGTCGACCCCCTGCTCGAGCCACCAGTTCATCATCTTGTAGACAGCAGCGCGAACATCCGGGTTCTCCCAGTTCAGGTCGGGCTGCTTCTTCGAGAAGATGTGCAAAAAGTACTGGCCGGTGAGCTCATCGAACTGCCACACCGAGCCCGAGAAGGCAGCCTGGTGCCCGGTGGGCTCATGGCCGTCGACCGGATCACGCCAGATGTACCAATCACGCTTGGGATTTTCGCGGCTCGAGCGACTCTCGACGAACCACGGGTGCTCATCAGAGGTGTGGTTGACCACCAGGTCCATGACAAGCTTCATGCCGCGCTTGTGCGTTTCGGCGATGAGGCTGCGCATCTCGTCGAGCGTGCCGAACAGCGGGTCAATGTCTTCGTAGTCGCTGATGTCGTAGCCGTTGTCATCTTGAGGAGACTTATAAACCGGTGAGAGCCACAGCACGTCAACGCCGAGGTCGGCCAGGTAGTCGAGCTTGGATGCGATACCGGCGATATCGCCGATGCCATCGCCGTTCGCGTCAGCGAACGATCGCGGATAAATCTGGTAGACGACAGCGCCCTTCCACCAGTCGTTTTTGCCCAGCGTGATGCTCATGAAATGTCTCCTTTTCAAGCCCGGTTAAGCCTAACGGCTTGGTCTCGTTGACTCTGAAAAGGAAACCTAGGTCTTCATTTAGGCTGTTCGGTGTCGATGGCCAGACGTTCTCGACGACTTAGAGCGTCGCAAATTTCGCTTGGGAAGGATCCAGTAACTCGGAATGAAAATTGCAATCGCAATCACGGCGCAATACATGAGCTCGTAAGAGGCAGTAAACCAACCAAAACCCGCCGGGACAAGCGCCAGTGCAACCACCGTGATCGTAGCGATAATTCGATTTCTCTTTGGCCAACGTCGAGCTCGCAGGCGGACGAGAGTGAGGGCCAAACCTGCAGCAATGAGGAGCCAAAGAGTCCACCAGGGAATTTCCTTCTGCAGAGGAACCTCGCGCACCACAAGGTGAGTGCTTCCGCCATCGTTGAGACCACGTACCTCGACGGTAGCCTTGGTTCCCTCATCGAAGCGCTTGATTTCATTCATTGCTTCGGTGGTGAGTCGAACGTTGCCCGAGGCGTCAACCGTGACCCCGCCGAGTGAGCGCGTGCCCACAAGTCGAATGTTATGGCCTCCCGCACCAATTAAGTCGAGAGGCAAGTAGCCCTGAATATTCGCCTGCCCGTTTTCATCAACAACCGCTGCCCCAAGAATGATCGGTTGCGTTGTGACTGCGAGGTAAACAACGGAACCAGGAACATAGGTTGAAGCCTGCGCATCGACTCGAAGCCAAGATTTAGCTTTCTTAGTGTCGAGCTGACCAACCGTTATCGGATTCTTGAGGTCGCTCATGCGGAAAGTGATGTTTGCATCGGATGTAGGTGGCCCTGAGACCAAGCTCGACCTGTCTGGACGCGAAACAGGAACTGCGCTGGTCACCCGAGCAAAACTCGTCGACGTCCGCGTGGTCGATTCAATCAGTGCCTGATCAACCGCAACAGCATCAACGACCTGGCCGGGAACAACGATGAACTGAGCCGAAGTGCGAGCGCCTGTTACTTGAACGACGGCGCTCGTTCCCGATGCAAAGCCATCAAGCTGGGTGCCGGGAACGCTGCCAGCAGGTATTTTTTCGATTGTTCCGCCGACAACCATCCTCCGCAGGATCTCATTCGGATCTGAGGTCACAGGCTGTTTGCCGACGTCAATTGTGCCACTCGCATCAGTGCTAGGTCCCGATGACTCGATTGGGTCAGGAAGATGGCTCGGCGAGGGGGTAGGGGATGGCGACGGATCCTGCGTTGGTGCGGGATCAGGCTGATTCGTCGATGGCTCGAGAGTCCACCGTGCTACTAGCTCGAGGTCTGAATCAGGCATGCGCTGTGTGCTCGCCAAGGAACGACTACCGATTTGCCAGCCCGAAAATACAAACCCCGGATTCACAGGCGCATTAATTCCCGCCATGCGCGTTGAGAGAAGGACGCCGAAATCTACGCGTTGGGGGGCAACGGTTGAAGCTCCCGACCCAGTTTTGAACGACAGGAGGTAGGACTTGATTGTCCAAATCGCATATAGCTGGACGTTTCCGGACACAGTCAAGGTCAGTGTTGGGACTGTGGCATTGCCCGCTAGAGCCCATCC
>JAHEGZ010000003.1 GCA_024644865.1 Aurantimicrobium sp. | reverse complement strand
CGTCGTCGTCGCACCAGAACCATTCGAGAACGACACTGTGTGAGTGTTCGTCGCCCACACCGCGGTAGCAACAACATCGCTATCAGGCATCGTCTGGCCCGCTACAACATCTACCCCGCCGATCTGCCACTTCGAGAACGAGTAACCAATCCGCGACGGGGCGGACTGCGCAGAAATCTGAGCCTGCATGTTCACGCCATAAGAAAGCGTGAGCGAAGAAATGAGAGACCCACCGGAACCCGTGTCATAAGAAAGAGTGTGGGTATTCGTCGTCCAACGAACCGTGACCGTCACATCAGCATCAGGCATCGTCTCACTCGAAGTGATATCAACACCAGAAATCTGCCACGCAGCAAACGTGTAACCCGTCCGCGTCGGATGCGACGTCACATTAATTGCCGCATCCAAATCAGAACCATATGCCTGACCAGTAATCGCCGCCGTCGTCGTCGCACCAGAACCATTCGAGAACGACACTGTGTGAGTGTTCGTCGCCCACACCGCGTAGAGAATGCCAGAACCCGCAACGGTGTATGAACCATCCGCGCTAGTAGCGCTCGCGCTCGTAGACCAGCCGAGGAATGTGTATCCGGCTCTTGTCCATGCGGAAGGCTTCGAGAACGACAGGGCGGTGGTGGCGGCGGGTGCATAG
This sequence comes from Aurantimicrobium sp., assembly GCA_024644865.1. Classification (GTDB taxonomy): domain Bacteria; phylum Actinomycetota; class Actinomycetes; order Actinomycetales; family Microbacteriaceae; genus CAIOLM01. The sequence continues at coordinate 64,314 of JAHEGZ010000003.1, read as the reverse complement.
TTCGACGTCGTGGTTGAGGGGCTACCCGAACCGTCATTAGCGTTGTAGGTAATTACACCGATCCACTGTGCGTACAGATTGACGTTGGCGGAGCCCATCGAGAATGTGCTGCTCACGGCTTGTGGTGAACCTGCACCCGCGGAATCGGTGTTCCAGCCGTTGAAGGTGTAGGTCCCGCGCGCAAGTGAACCTGTATTGCCCAAAACAGTCACCGAATCGCCAGTATTGTAGGCCGTCGAATCGGTAGGAGCTGAGCCACCGGAGTTCGAGTTGCCGTTGTATGTGACGCTGAACGTCGAAGCGACCACGGCAGAGACCGTCAGGGTTGCCGTCTGAATCGTCGGGTTAGCCGAGTACGTGGCAGCGGGTGAGCCGGTACAACGAACTGCGTATGTGCCGACGCTCAACGATGAATTAATGGTGACGGGGGAGGAGTAGCTCAGGTCAGTGGTCTGGTAGGCGTAACAGCTCAGGCTGCCACTCAGGGCGCCCGCTGTTGCCGAACCGCTCAGTGTCGGTACGGTGCCACCTTGGGTATAGGTTGCCGAGTTGCCAGTTATAGTCCAAGCCCTGGCGCCAACAGTCAGGGTGGAGGTGTTATTGATAGGGGTTAGGGAGTATCCCGCATTTGGGTTGCCAGTACACCGCACCACATATGTTCCGACCGCAAGCGAGGAGTTGATAGTGACCGGCGAAGTGAAGTTCGGATCGGAACTGGCATACGCAGAACACGCGAGGGACCCGCTTAGCGCACCCGACGTTGCCGTACCAGTCAGCGAGGGAACCGCGCCACCCAGCTCGTAGGTGGCCGAGTTCGCTGAAATCGTCCACGTCGTCAATGAGGAAACGACAAGTTGCCCGTCAGTGTTGGTTCCCGGGAGCGTCGTGTATCCCGTCGCAGCGGAACCCGTACAGTGAATCGCGTAGGTGCCTTCGGCTAGTCCTGAGTTAATGGTCAACGCAGTGGCATAGGCGGTGTCATCGGCTCGATAGGCCCGACAAGTCAATGGCCCGCTGAGTCCGCCAGCTGGGTTTGCCGATCCCGAAAGCGTCGGAGCCGTTCCACCGATGGTGTACGACGCGTTCGATGCAGCGACAGTCCAAGCCGAGAGAGAGACTGTGAGTTCACCGTTCGTGATTGCTGGGTCGGCGTACCCCGAAAGTGACGCCCCCGTACAGTGAATCCAGTAAGTTCCGACAGCGAGACTGGAGTTCAGCGTCAGTGCATTGGCGTAGTTAGTGTCGCTCTTTGCGTAAGGCAGACAGGTCAGACTGCCAGAGAGTCCAGCGCCCGCAACACCTGTCAGTGAGGGTGTCGACCCGGCAAGCTGGTAGGTCGCATTCTGACCGGTGATGCTCCACGCCAAGAGGCTGGTGACCGTAAGCGTGCTGTCTGTGTTAGTTGTTGGAGAGCTGAGATACCCCGTGGCCGCCGTCCCCGTACAGTGAATGGTGTACGTGCCGACAGCCAGCGAAGAATCAATTGTCTTCGGCGTTGAATAACTCGTATCCGAGGTCGCGTACGCGAGGCAGGTCAAGCTACCTGAGATTGCGGAGTTCGGCGACACGAGGCCAGTCAACGATGGAATTGTTGCACCAACCGAGTAGGTTGCCGAGTTGGCTGCAATCGTCCAGGTCGTCAGCGTAGTGAATGAATTGACCGCACCGTAGCCGGTCGCTCCATTGTCATTCGTGGCCTGTGCTTGGTAGTAATAGGTGGTTCCAGGAGAAAGTCCGGTGAGGCTCGCAGGAATGCTCACGCTCGAGGAATTTTGTGCGACGGTCGTGGTCGTCGAATTGACACAGCCCTGTGGCGATGACGGTAATGCCGCGGAGGTCAGTGCGTAGCAAAACTTAGGGGCACTCGTCGTGACCGCAGCGCCCGAAAGATTGGGCGTGCTCACTGTCCCCGCGAGAGACGCAGAGGTTGACGTAACCGAAGAGGATGCTCCTGTACTAACGACCGGTGCGGTCGGGCTCGGTGCGGTTCCACAACTTGCGCCATCGTTCGGCGCGACGGGGCCGGTCGGGGTGACATACCAGCTCAGGGGTGGACTCGTCACCGACGCCGCAAGGTCTGACCTCTTGATGCCAAACAGATGTTTGTTTGTGTTCGAGAAGAAGTAGGCGTTGCCATCGCCGTCACCGTATGCCGCACCAAAGTTTTCCGAAGCGCCGATGGTTTTGCCAGTTGAGTTGGTGATCGTTCGCGTACCGATGCTTACCGTCAGTGAGGCAAGAGTTCCGTTGTCGGCCAGGGTCGCGGTATAGAGGGTTGTTCCATTAATGCCGTAGCCCTTGTTACCGATGAAGGTGATGTCAAAAGCACCCCAAGCAGTTCCCGTTGTGGTAAGCGTAGTCACGGTGCCAGTTGCAACATCCGTCGCGTACCAGGAAGTACCGGAGCTACCCGTAGAAATCAGGTACGCCTTACCGTTGATTCGATAGAAGTCACCACCGGTGCTGGATGGCGTCGAACCCAGCGTTTTTGCAGAGGTTGCGACATATCCCGATGGATCATTCGAAATGACGTAAAGGGCGTTGCTCAGGAGGCCGTAAATGAAGTTGTCATCCGGGTTCCAGCCTATGGCGTTGATGCTTCCTGGCACGGTCGTATTTACACCAAATTCGCTGTATGCAAAGCCGGACGCCGCATTGAGTTTGTAGGCCTTACCCGATGCCATCTGGTAAAAACTCGAATCACACCTGAAAGCATTTTTTGCAGTCACAGTGAGTGTTCCTAGAGTCTCCGTGGGGCTCGCCGCATATCCAGATGCAGCAACCGCCGTACAGTGAATCTTGTATGTACCAGCCGCCAGGCTGGTCACCGGAGTCAAGCGTGTCGTGAAGGTCGTGTCTGACGCAGTGTAAACGCCACACGCGGCTCCCGTTGCCGCCGCCGCAGGCGTAATTGTCGGGGTGAACGACGTATTCACGAGCGCACCGGTGTAAATAGTGGCGCTTGGGCTGGTCATCGTCCACGCAGTGAGTGCCTGAGCAGGCATTGCCTGAATCACCGCAAGAAGAAGACTCAACAAAGTGAGGAACGCCACAACGGGAGGAACCCTGCGCTTTATTTTGCCCACCAAACTACTGTAGTCGACTTCCCCAAGCGCAAAGATTTTGAGAACGGAGCGCCTGAATCGTGTCTGAATTGTTTCAACGGTTGTTTGAACCCCGGCAGTCATACAATGAGCCCATGGCTTCGAAAGCCCACTTTTCTGTTGTCACCGTTCCGGGTTTTGGAACGCCAATCGTCGACCCCAGCGGATACGTGGCCGATGGGGCCAGGCTGGTCGGGCAGGTTACCCTCCACGCCGAGGTCGGCATTTGGTTCAACGCGGTGCTTCGGGCCGATATGGCCAGCATCACGATCGGCGAGCGCTCGAATATCCAAGACAATGTGACCTGTCACGTTGACTCTGGATACCCGCTCGTTGTCGGCAGGGGCGTTTCGGTCGGGCACAACGCGGTACTGCACGGATGCACGGTTGAAGATGACTGCCTGATTGGCATGAGCGCAACGGTCATGAATGGCGCCGTCGTTGGCACCGGCTCACTCGTTGCCGCGGGCGCGCTGGTAACCGAGGGGATGGTCATTCCGCCGAGGTCGCTTGTAGCTGGCGTCCCGGCCAGGGTTCGCCGCGAGCTCAGTGACGACGAGGTCGCCGGCGTGATTGCTAACGCAGAGCACTACCGCCAGCGCATTGCGGTTTACCGCGGCTGACTACGCGAGAGTCACCTCAAGGCGCTCGACCTCGACCAGAAAAGCGGTTTCTGGCGCAAGCAGCGGAGGGCGCAAGCCTACTGCGGCGAGCGCGGCACCAGTGAGCGTCACGCCGTCGGCGCTGAGCATCCATGCCGGGAACTTCTGGTGGATGTACTGCGGCGCTCCGGCAGGCTCAACAAATCGCACACGATATGAAGCATCAGCATCGAGGCCGGTAAGGCGGAAAGCCGTTGGCTTGGTTCCCTTCATTGCGCGCAGAGCAACGAAGGCGAATATTGCTCGCGAGCAGTCAGGGGCAACCACGCCGTGAACGAACGTGGTGTCATCGGGCTGCTCGATGCGAACCATTCGTCCGCTGTGCAATAGGTCTCGGTTCGCCCTGTAGTAGCTGACCCAGGAGCCGAGTGCGGCCCGCTCGTCGGGCGTGGTTTGGGTGATGTCCCACTCAATCCCGGCGTGGCCAAAGAGCGCAGTGATCGCCCGGAATGCGATGTGATGAACACGGTGAGTGGTGTGCGAGTGCGTTGGCCCAATGTGCGAGCCGATCATCTCGGGAGGAATGGCAAACTGCGTGTAACGCTGGATGTACTGACGCTCGAGCGCATCGTTCGTGTCTGACGCCCAGAACCTGTCGACGTGATGAGCCATGCCGAGGTCGATGCGCCCGCCACCTGATGCGCAGGACTCGATTTCAAGGTGCGGATGGCGCAACTTGAGTTCGTCAAAGAGTCGATAGATAGCCAGAGCCTGGTTGTGCACGGCCGCCCGACCCAGGTGACCGGGGTCAATGAGGAACTTGTTGTGGTCCCACTTGATGTAGCTGACTGCGTACTCAGAGAGAAGGGCGTCTACCTGGGTAAGCACATGTTCGAACGCTCCGGGATGAGTGATGTCGAGCAAGTGCTGGTGGCGCCCCTCGAGAGGAATTCGCCCGGGTATGTGAAGGAGCCACTCGGGATGTTCGCGATAGAGGTCGCTGTCCATGTTGAGCATTTCACCCTCAAACCACAGGCCAAACTCCATGCCGCGGGCAGTGACCGCATCAATCAGAGGCTGCAGACCGTTGGGCCAAGCGTCTTCACTGACCACCCAGTCGCCCAACCCGGCGTAGTCATCGCGACGGGCACCGAACCAGCCGTCGTCGAGAACGAATCTCTCGACACCAATCGACTGTGCCACGTCAGCAAGCTCGATGAGCTTTTCGAGGTTGTGGTTCATGTACACGGCTTCCCACACGTTTAGTGTGAGCGGGCGCGGGCGCACATTTGTGGGGTGATTCGCACGGGAGCGAAGCCAGCGATAGTAACGGTCAGTTATTCCGTCGAAGCCTTGGTTTGAATACGCTGCGGCGACAGAAGGGGCAACATAGGTTTCTCCCGCCTCGAGCATCAGCTCGCCGGGTAGCAACAGCTCCCCTGCGCCGAAGCTGGTGCGTCCGGTTGGTTGACGCTCAACGAGGTGCCGGTTATTGCCGCTCCAGAGCAGGCCGAGAGAGTAGACGTCACCGCGCTGATAGTCAGCACCTGCCGTCAACCCCATTTGGATGATCGTGTAGTCGTGCCCCGAACGACCTTCGCGGCTCTCCCGCGCCCACGTGCCAACCTGAATGTCGCGACGCTGCGGTTGACGTTCTTTGACCCAGCGACCCGAAAAGTCCATCGACTCCGTGACCTGATCGGGCAGCGGCAGCCACGTGGTGAGTTCCTGCAGCTCAAACGCCGAGGAGCCGAGGTTGGTCAGCTGCTGCGAGATGAGCAGCATGCCCTGTTCAGTCAACTCAAACTCGACTTCAACCTGGAGCTGCGCGTGCGCGTCCACGGATGTGATGTGCGCGAAAGCCGCAGTTGAGGTGACACTTGTAATGGTGAACATGGGCGCAAAGTCGAGCCCTGCCCGGTGGCCGGAGAGCGCCGGCCGGCCTAAGAATCCACGACCACTCTCGCGCCAGATGCCCGGGTTTTGCGGGTCATCAATGTCACAGTGCGGTGCGCCCTCACGAATGACCGTCGCAAGATCACGGTTCTCTTCGACCGAGCCGAGGTCAACGCCCCAGTGCGCCACAATGGGCGTGCCGCTCGAAAGATCGATGTAGACGCTCACATCATCAGCGTGCAATCGGATGATGTCAGCGCCCATGGTCGCGCGCGGGGATGGTGCTTGCGTCATTGTCGTCTCTCTGCCGCCAGATGTTCTGTCTCAACTCGCTATTATTCAGGAGTTGGGGCTCGCCCGTGTTCCTCGAGACAAGAAAGCGCGGAATCCATGAATCGCATTGATGCGCGCATGCACGACGGCCGAGAACTCTTCTACTTCGACGATGCTGACTCACCGCGATCGAGTGATCGAAAACCCGACACCAGAACTTCGGATGTTCGCCCCGAAACAGCCACGATGAGACTGGACCCACTCACCGGCGACTGGGTTTCGATTGCGACTGCCCGAAATAACAGGGCGTTCTTACCGCCTGCAAGCGCGTGCCCCTTGTGTCCGTCGACGACAGAGTTCGCTTCTGAAATTCCCGACGAATTCGACGTGGTCGTGTTTGAAAACAAGGGCCCAGCGTTCGGCCCCGCGCTGGCATCTCCAACGGATAACGCGGGGGAAGCCGACGCCAGTGCGGCCCAACCTTTTGGAACCACGGCCACATCAGTGGGCCGGTGCGAGGTCGTCGTCTTTGCCCCGGAGCACACCGGTTCACTCGGAAACATGCCGGTGACGCGCATCCGCACCGTCATCGATGCCTGGTCGAACCGAACAGCTGAGTTGCGAGAGATGCCCGGCGTTGTTGAGGTCATGCCTTTTGAAAACCGTGGCCAAGAAGTGGGCGTCACCCTGCACCACCCCCACGGCCAGATCTACGCCTACCCCTACATCACCCCGACCACCAAGAAATTGCTCGCGAGCATTGCCGCACACAACGGCGATTTCTTTGCCGACCTGCTGGCATTTGAACAGGCCAGTGACCGAGTGCTCATCGCCTCGGACAACTTCACTGCCTATGTGCCGTTCGCTGCCCGCTGGCCCATCGAAATTCACCTCTTGCCCCACCGTCGGGTCGGCACTTTGAGCGAACTGACCGAGGCCGAGCGTGATGAACTCGCCCAAGTGTATTCACAACTCTTGCGTTCCATCGACGCACTCTACGACTCCCCCACCGGTTACATCTCCGCCTGGCATCAGGCTCCCCGCCTGGCCGTGGGGGCGGATGTTCGCCTGCAGTTGCAGATCACCTCACCGCGTCGAGCTGCCGACAAACTAAAGTTTCTCGCTGGGTCAGAATCGGCCATGGGAGCCTTTATCGGTGACGTCTCGCCCGAAACGCAGGCGCAGGCGTTGCGTGAGGCGCTGGCGAGAATCGACTCATGAGCGCAGCGACAGATGTGACAGGTCAGGCCGTCGAAGGATTTGTTGGCCATTTCGGCTACTCGCCGCAGGGCACCTGGAGCGCTCCTGGGCGGGTTAACCTGATCGGGGAACACACCGACTACAACAACGGTTTCGTTTTTCCGTTGGCCATCGACCGGCACACCGTGGTCGCCTTGGCCACCCGCGACGACGAACAGATTCGAGTGGCCTCCTCGTTCAGCGAAATCGGCTACGAAATCGACCTTCGCGAGATTTCTCCTGAGCACGCCGGCAGGAACGACTGGGCGGACTATCCGTTCGGCGTCGCCTGGGCACTGTCGCAACTGCGCTCAGCAGAGGGCAACCCGCGAGGCTTCAATGCCTACTTCGTCAGTGACGTTCCTGTGGGTGCGGGGCTTTCATCATCGGCAGCAATCGAATGCGCGCTTGCGGTGGCCCTCAACGAAGTGTGGGGCCTGGGGCTCGACAAACGAGAGCTTGCTCGAGCCTGCCAGCGCGCCGAAAACGAGATCGTCGGTGCACCGACGGGCATCATGGATCAAACCTCATCTCTCCTGGGGCACGCCGACCACGCGGTGTTCATCGACTGTCTCGACCTTTCTACCGAGGTCGTGCCCTTGGGGTTCGCGAAAGCAGGACTGGCTCTCGCAGTTATCGACACCCGCGTGTCCCACCGACACGCTGACGGAGGATACGCATCCCGTCGGGCCTCCTGCGAGGATGCCGTGCGCGTGCTCGGGCTGAACTCCCTGCGCGAGCTAGAGGTTGTCGACCTCGTCGACATCGAACCACGGCTCGACGAGCTGACCTTTCGTCGGGTGCGCCACGTAGTGACCGAAAATGCGCGCGTGCTCGCCACCGTCGCCTCTCTTCGAAAAAATGGCCCAGGGTCCATCGGTGAACTGTTGCTTGCCTCACACGCCTCGATGCGAGACGACTACGAAATCAGCATCCCCGAGCTCAATTTGGCGGTTGACGTCGCAATGGCCTGTGGGGCTGTCGGAGCACGCATGACCGGGGGCGGATTTGGCGGAGCCGCTATAGCCGTGATCGACGAGAACAGCATGGCCACACTGACCGAAGCAGTTACAGATGCGTTCGCTCGAGCCGGCTTTGACCATCCCAACGTCTTCGCCGTCACGGCGGCAGAAGGCGCCCGTTAGGGATTTCCCTGCTTCTGTGGCCTGTAGCCCTCGAGAGCAGGCTGCTCTCGAGCGATTCTTCTTAGTCTGAAAATGCACCATTTGCATATCACTGAGGAGTACCGTGCCACGCAGACTTCGATTGATTGTGAGCGCAGTCGCCCTATTTTGCCTAACCTTTGTTGGCGTGCTCGTACCGTCACTGACCGCCCAGGCGAGCATCGACCCCCACGCGATGCTGCTGTACTTCTTTTTCTCCCCGGGTCATTCGACCCGCGTCACACTTCCGATTGATCCGGATCTTCTGACCGACCCTTCTGCTCCGATCACCATCGACTGGGGGGATGGAACACAAGATACGACCACGGCCTCCCATACTTTCATTGAGACAAGCCGCATTTACTATGTGCAAATCATCGGGTCTGCGCCGTCCTACTTTGGACATGGCGCCGACCCCTGGGTGGGCTCGGAGGGGCTGTGGTCAATTGCCCAATGGGGCGACTTCGGTAATTCACTGACGTCACTCGCCGGGGCGTTCAACGGCTCCGCGATCTTTACTGACGTGCCGAACACGCTCCCGGCCGGCGTAACCTCTCTCGACTATGCGTTCAAAGACGACCATCGCCTCAATTTTTCTCGGGTGACACAGTGGAACACCGTCAACGTCACCAGTATGAAAGGCACGTTTAGCAACACTCGCCCCGATGTGCCCGCGGATGAGATTTTTCGTCCTGACTTTTCGACCTGGGACACCAGCAACGTCACCGATATGAGCGATATGTTTCGCGATGCAGCTGACTTCGACGGATACGTTGGGTCGTTCAATACGAATCTTGTAACCAACATGTCGGGCATGTTTGCCGGCGCACACAATTACACGGGCCAATTCGTGGGGAGTGCGTTTGCAAGTTGGAACACCGAAAACGTAACCGACATGAGCCACATGTTTGACGGCGCATCAGTGTTCAACGCTTCACTGAGCAATTTCGACACCACTCACGTCACCGACATGAACCACATGTTCACCGACGCCACGTCCTTTCAGTCAGATATCTCGACAAACGGTAACAACTGGGATGTCAGTTCGGTGACAAATATGGCCGGCATGTTCCAGGGTGCGACCTCGTTCAACGCAGAGTCGTTCGTCTTCTGGGATACGGGCAACGTAACCGACATGTCATCCATGTTTCAGGGCGCCACCGCCTTCGACGCCAACGTCGCGTTGTTAGATACACACAGTGTCACTGACATGACAAACATGTTCAAGAGTGCCGTCAACTTCAGCCAGCCTCTGTACACCAGGCCAGCTGACGGTAACTGGCCCCGAGACCGGTGGAATACATCTTCGGTTCGAAAAATGGACGGCATGTTTCAAGGCGCGACAAGTTTTAACGCGCCCATTCATAACTGGAACGTGAGCTCAGTTGTGGGGATGGCGTCGATGTTTGCTGGCGCGACGTCCTTTGACCAGCCCTTGGATGAGTGGGACACAGCTGCCCTCAAAAACACGAGCCACATGTTTGATTCGGCGACGGCCTTTAACGGCAACGTCAGCACGTGGAAGACCGGCGCTGTGGGTGACATGAGTTTCATGTTCATGAACGCGACGAGTTTTGCCGGGGACGTGAGCCACCACTGGGTCGGCGACGAGAACACCGGATACTGGGCGTGGGATACCAGTCACGCCACCACCATGGAATCAATGTTTGCGAACGCCTCGAGGTTCAACTCCGACATCAGCGACTGGGACACCTCTCACGTGCGCAGCATCACAAGCATGTTTTACGCCGCATCTAATTTCAATAGCAACCTCAACCACCACTGGGTCGGCGACGAGAACACCGGATACTGGGCGTGGGACACCAGTGGCGTGCGCAACCTGAGTTTCGTCTTCGCCGAAGCACATAAATTCAATGGCGATCTCAGCGGTTGGGTCACGAGCGGTGTCACCGACATGGAGCACATGTTCGATTCTGCTTTTGCCTTCAATAAGCCGCTGGCACCCGACGGCGAAGGAGTGTGGGACACCAGCAACGTTCGCAATATGTCGCACGCGTTCTTCAATGCCTACTCCTTTGAGGGTGACGGACTTCACGACTGGGAAACGGGCAATGTGGACAGCCTGGAATGGACGTTTGCGTACGACATCGACACTGACGAGTACCCCACCGCCCCGCAGACGAGCGCATTCGATGGTGTGCTGGGTCTATGGGACACCGGCCGAGTCACAACAATGGAAGGCACGTTCTATGGTGCTGGCTCGTTTAACCACTCCCTCGCGTGGAATACCAGCAATGTGACAACCATGGCCTCGATGTTTGTTGATGCCGTTTCGTTCAACCAGAACATTGACACCGCGGGCCTTGAGTGGAACACAAGCAATGTCACCACAATGAACTACATGTTCTACGGAGCAACTGCTTTCAACGGCAAGGTGGGCCACTGGGACACCCGCCTTGTGACCGATATGGCTGGAATGTTTTCACGAGCGACAAGCTTCAACCAGCCGGTTGACGGCTGGGATACTGGCAATGTCACCGACATGAGCTACATGTTCTTCTTCGCTCGCTCCTTCAATAGACCCGTCGAAGACTGGAATGTCGCCAGTGTTACCACGATGCAGGGGATGTTCCAGCACGCCAGTTCCTTCGACAAGCCACTCCTGGCTGAGCACGGCTTCTGGAACACCGGAAACGTCACAAACATGAGCAGCATGTTTCAAGACGCTGCATCTTTCGATCAAGCGATTGGCACGTGGGACACCAGCCGGGTAACCGACATGTCAAACATGTTCCGTAACGCCACCTCATTCAATCAAGCCATCTCCGATTGGAGTGTTGAGCGCGTCTGGAACATGTCGGGAATGTTTGCTGGCGCGTCATCATTCGATGAAGCTCTCGGAAATTGGAGCATCGATAATCTTGTTGTTCCCAATGACATGTTTACCGAGAGCAAGATGTCGACGTGGGCCTACTCACTGACGATCAGCGGCTGGGCGCACTCCACCAGCCTGAGCCCTCTTTCGTCCGGAGGGCAACTTGACAGTCCGGCGCACTTCGAGGCCTTTGCAGCAAACGATCGGACATACCTGATCAACCATGGTTGGGTCATCAACGACGCAGGTCAGCAACCAGAGGCACCTAGTTTGACGTTGGCACCGCGGGTATCTGGGTCCGCGCTCAAGAACAGAACACTCAGCGTCTCCATGGGAACCTGGGCGGGATTCCCTGCACCAACAGCTACGTATCAGTGGTACCGCTGCGCGAAGTCGGCCCGGGCAGCCGCTGGTTCATTCAGCACCGCGACCGGATGCCGAGCCATCCTTCGCGCGACGCGATCGACCTACAAATTGACGTCTCTTGATGTCGGTAAATACTTGGGGGTGCGAGTGATTGCACGCAACGCCTCGGGAACTGTGATCACGCACACAGCAACTTCACTCAAAGCCAAATAGGCGAGCATACTGAAGCCTATGAACCTGTCGGTGATGGTCGTTGAAGACGACGCGTTCACGCGACTGAGCATTGTCTCGGCGTTGCGTCTATCCGGCGTTGATGTCGTTGTCGAGTCAGGTACCCCCGGTGAAGCTGTGCGACAAGCAGAAAACGTGACGGTTCATGTTGCAATCCTTGACTTGCACCTCGGCAGCGGGCCCACCGGAATTGACGTTGCTCGCTCGCTCCGGCGCACGCACCCGCGCATTGGCATCGTTATGCTCACGAGCTACGACGACCCGCGGCTTCTCAATGTTGCGCTGCCCGCGCCACCCGCGGGCACTCAGTACGTCGTCAAGAAGTCGGTCACCGACATCCACGTCTTGCTTGATGCGGTCAGAGCGTCGCTGACAGCCCGAGCTGTTCAGCCGTCTCGTGCCGTGCCACCGATGTTGAGCGTTCTGACTAACGTACAAATGGAAATCCTCAGCATGGTTGCCGAGGGACTTTCCAACCATGAAATTGCGAAGCGTCGTTCAACCTCCGAAAAATCGGTTGAAGCGACCATTGCAAGAATTGCTAGGAGCCTCAAGGTTGAGAAGCAGCAATCATCGAATCAAAGGGTTCAACTCACGCGGGCCTATTTTCAGGCACTAGGTATGGTCGCTCATGGCGAAGATTAACTGGACTCAGTTGTCCGCCGACGCGGGCGGGCGGTGGCTCGGTAATCCTGTCGCCTACTTTTGGTTGGCTCCGATTTGGCTCGTCCTGTCCGTACTGCTGACGCCGGGCTTGAATGACGCCAAAGACTGGGTGCTGGCAGTTCTGGTCAATGTTTTCTCATTGAGCCTCTGTGCGGCAATCTTCGCGTTCTTCATAAAAGTCCCGTTCAAGAATCGATCTGCCAGACCCATTCGCCTTGGCTTTGTGATTGCCACCGGCGGATTGATCGGACTCGTGAAAGGGCTCTCAACGGCAGTTCTCTACTGGCTTTTCAATCCCAGTTTTGACCTCCTGAGTTCGCTGCCAGGAAAGGTCTTGTCTGTGACATTCTTCGGAATGTGGATTCTTCCCGCGATTACCATTGCCTACGCAACCTTGGCTCGATACCGCGAAGAGCGCGCGCTACTTATTGCTGAAATCGTGCGTCGAGAATCGCACCTGAGACGACAGACCCCGTCTGGTCTCGACCACATTTCATCCGAGGAATTCACTGAGGTCACTGAGTTCATTCGAACTACCCGAGGCCTACTTTCTGCGCGCGAAGCGCAGTCCGATCGTGCACTCCCCGATGCCCTTACTTCGCTTGTGGATGGGCAACTGCGCCCGTTGAGTCACCGGATGTGGCAAAACATCGACACACGCATCTCAGATTTTTCCTTTCGAGACCTAGCGCGACTTATGTTTAGGGAGAATCTCACCTCTCCTCTGGCAACCACGGTAATTTTCGACATCATCATGGCCGCTCCCCAAATTTTCGCAACGGGAATCGGAGAGGGTCTCGCTCGACTACTCGTGCAGAGTGCAATCATTTTCATCGTCCTGTTTGTGGCGAAGCTAAGTCCTCGGCGCGGAGAAACTTGGGGTTGGATAGTTTTCGTTGCGATGAACCTTGTGGCAACCTCGGCAATCTTTTTTGTGTGCACCTGGCTTTTTGGAAATCTCCCGGGGCTCTCAGGTCCTGTGGTCTATTTCATGTTGCTCAACGTCCTGGGTCTGACAACCCTCATGCTGGGCATTGTGCGAGCTGCCCTGCAGAGCAGAGACGCCATCAGAAGACAACTCAACGAATTTGCGCACGAGAAGGCGCACGACCTCTACCAGAGCGCGCAAAGCCAGTTAGATCGTCGTGAGCTTGCCCACTATCTGCACGGGCACGTGCAGAATCGACTGCTCAGTGCTGCGCTGCGCATCCGAGACTCCGACCCAGAATCTGCCCCGTCGCTGATCGAAGATGAACTCAGTGAGATCAGAACCATTCTTGACGACCTGGAGGCTCGTCGCTGGTCGTTGTCGAATCGAAACCTCACCGAAGAACTTGAGCACATTGGAGCAAACTGGAATGGCCTGATTTCACTCGACATCGATGCGAACACCATCGGGGCGCTCGCTCTCGAGGCGTCGATGCGAGATGCCATTGCTCAGGTCGTCAATGAAGCAATCACCAACGCAGTGCGTCACGGGATGGCGACTAAGGTCAATGTGATGCTGCGCACCTCAGCGGAACGCGAACTTACGCTAACCTGTGTCGACAATGGGACAGGTCCGGGCCACGGCTCGGCAGGGCTGGGTTCAACACTGTTTACGTCTGTCGCGGGCGCCCGGTGGGCACTCACCCCTCGCGCGAACCACGCAGGCTCGCAGCTCAGCGTTGACTTCGGACAGCTAACCTAGCGTTCGGCAGCTTTGACCACGTTGGCCAACAACATGGCACGCGTCATCGGCCCAACACCACCGGGGTTGGGCGAGAAGTGACCGGCAATCTCCGCAACAGTCGGAGCAACGTCACCGGTTAGCTTCGCTTTGCCGTCGGCGTTCTCAACACGGGTGATTCCTACGTCGAGCACGGCAGCCCCGGGCTTAACCCACTCAGGCTTGATGAAGTGAGGCACACCCACGGCGGCCACGACGATGTCAGCGCGCGAAACTTCAGCGGCTACATCCACGGTTCGTGAGTGCGTGAGTGTGACGGTGGCGTCGAGACCTTTTCGAGTCAGCAACAAACCCAGCGGGCGACCGACGGTCAACCCACGACCGACAATGGTGACGTGCTTGCCTGCGATCGGAACGTTATAGCGCTGAAGCAGCTCAACGATGCCGGCTGGCGTGCATGGCAGGGGTGAATCCATCGGGCCATCCACGTTCATCACGAGGCGACCGAGGTTTGTCGGGTGCAAGCCATCAGCGTCTTTGTCAGGGTCGATGAGTTCAAGCATGGCACGCTCATCGAGGCCCCGCGGCAACGGCAGCTGCACAATGTATCCGGTGACCTCTTTCGCCGAGTTCAGGTCGGCAATTGCAGCGCGAACATCCGCATCGCTGGCCGTCGCAGGCAGGTCGACACGAATCGACTCGATGCCCACCTCTGCGCAGTCGCGGTGCTTGCCGCCCACATACGAGTGCGAGCCGGGGTCGTCGCCGACCAGCAGGGTACCCAGGCCGGGCACCACGCCGCGAGCGCGAAGCGCCTCGATTCGAGCAGTGAGCTCACCCTTGACAGCCGCCGCAGTGGCGACGCCATCGAGAGTGATTGCTACCACTGTTCGAGCCCGGGGTAGAGCGGGAATGCGTCGGTGAGCACGGCCACGCGAGCCTTGAACGCGGTGAGGTCTGCACCCGGCTTGAGGGCTTCGGCAATGACATCGGCGACCTCGGTGAACTCGGCGTCGCCGAATCCGCGGGTGGCCAGCGCCGGGGTACCGATGCGAAGACCGGATGTGACCATCGGCGGTCGAGGGTCGTTCGGAACCGAGTTGCGGTTGACAGTGATGTTGACATCGTGCAGCGCGTCTTCTGCCTGCTGACCGTCGAGCGGCGAGTTGCGCAGGTCAACGAGCACGAGGTGAACCTCGGTGCCACCGGTGAGAACGTCAACCCCAGCTGCCTTCATGTCGGGTGCCGTCAGACGCTCAGCGATGATCTTGGCACCGCGCAGGGTGCGCTCCTGGCGCTCCTTGAACTCGGGCGTCGCGGCGAGCTTGAACGCAGTTGCCTTGGCAGCGATGACGTGCATGAGCGGGCCACCCTGCTGTCCGGGAAAAACAGCCGAGTTGAGCTTCTTACCGAGTTCTTCGTCTCGGCTCAGAATGAGACCCGAGCGGGGTCCGGCGAGAGTCTTGTGCACGGTGGTTGAAACGACGTCAGCAAACGGTACTGGGTTCGGGTGCAGGCCAGCAGCAACGAGACCGGCAAAGTGAGCCATGTCGACCCACAACTTGGCGCCGACCTCGTCAGCAATCTCGCGGAACGCGGCAAAGTCGAGCTGACGCGAGTATGCCGACCACCCGGCGATGATCACGGCGGGCTTGTGTTCGTGGGCAAGTTTGCGCACAACATCCATGTCGACCAGGAAAGTCTCGGGGTCGACACCGTAGGCAACGGGGTTGTAGACCTTGCCGGAGAAGTTGAGCTTCATACCGTGAGTGAGGTGGCCACCGTGAGCCAGCTCTAGACCGAGGATGGTGTCTCCGGGCTTGGCGATAGCGTGCAAAACTGCAGCGTTTGCGGTCGCACCAGAGTGGGGCTGAACATTGGCGTAGGCAGCTCCGAACAAGCTCTTGGCGCGGGCGATGGCCAGGCTCTCAGCGACGTCGACGGCTTCACACCCACCGTAGTAGCGCTTGCCGGGGTAGCCCTCGGCGTACTTGTTGGTGAGCACAGAACCCTGCGACTCAAGCACGGCACGCGGAACGAAGTTTTCGCTCGCAATCATTTCGAGGAAACCGCGCTGACGGTCAAGTTCGGCCTGAAGAACCGCGGCAATCTCGGGGTCTACCGACTCGAGTGGCTCATTGAACGTGGATGACATGGTGACTCCATAGGGACTCGTTGGTGTCGTTCAGGCCCAGGCGTACGGCCAGATCCGCTCTCATATCGCTCCCCGATGGAAACCCATCCAAACGCCAGTTGCGATGGTGCAAGTCTACCAACGCCCGAACCAATAGCCTTGATGCATGAGCAGTAACGCATCGCACTGGGTACTCACTTTCGTGTGCGTCGACAAGCCCGGAATCGTTCACGCGGTCAGTGGCGCTGTCGTCACCGCGGGGGGAAACATCACGGAAAGCCAGCAATTTGCCAGCGACGACACTGGGCGCTTCTTCATGCGCTTGCAGGTGGAGACCAATGGCACGCGCGAGGCGTTCGAATCTGCGCTGCAACCGGTCATCGAAAAGTATGGGATGACCGCCCAGATCGACCTCGTTGGTCGCCCCCTGCGCACCCTCGTTCTGGCAACCACGGCAGCACACTGCGTGAACGACATGCTGTTTCGCCAGCGCGCCGGTCAGCTTCCGGTAGAGATTCCGCTGATCATGAGTAACCACCCCGATCTCGGTAAACTCGCCGAGTTCTACTCCGTCACCTTCGAGAGCCACAGCGTGAAGAGCGATGCCGAGAAGAGGGCGTTCGAAGAGCGCATCCTCGAAGTGGTTGAAACTAACGACATCGAGCTCGTTGTGCTCGCACGCTACATGCAGATTCTCTCGCCCGAACTCTGCGAAAAGCTCGCGGGCAAGATCATCAACATTCACCACTCGTTCCTACCCGGCTTCAAGGGCGCGAACCCCTACAAGCAGGCGCACGCGCGCGGCGTCAAGCTCATCGGCGCAACCGCCCACTTCGTCACCGATGACCTAGACGAGGGGCCGATCATTGAGCAGAACGTGGTCCGCGTCGACCACGCCCACTCCCCTGCCGAGCTCGTCGCCATCGGCCAAGATGAAGAAAGCCGCACCCTGACTACTGCGGTTAAGTGGTTTGCTGAACACCGGGTTTTGCTCGATGGTGCGCGCACGATTATCTTCCGCTAGGGCTCATAAGGAATTCATAGGATTTGCCAATACTCTGCTCAGTGTGCGCTGACACGCTCAGAGCATGACATTGACCGAGAACCGCGGAACGACAACTGGGGAGCGAAAAGCCATGAGCGCCACCGGCATCGCAGCATCGAGCCCACGTTTCATTGCGCAACGCTACAAGCGTCGCCTGCGTCGCTCCGACTTCCTGCAGATTCTGGTCTACTTCTCGCTGGCCATCGTCATTGCACTATTTTTTGCCGACAAAGGACTGGCCTACTTCACCAACCCGAGCAAGATCGCAACCGGCCTGGGCATCGTGGCCGGGCTTATCGGTAGCGACCTTCTACTTATCATGTTGATATTGGCGGCACGCATCCCGATTATTGACCGTACGTTCGGTCACGACAAGGCGCTCACGCTACACCGCCAGCTCGGCAAGCCAGTCTTTTACCTGATTCTGGGGCACATGGGCCTGCTGCTCGTCGGCTACGGCATTCAAGAGGGCATCAACCCGATTGCCGAAATCTTTACGATGATTTCCAACGGGCAAGACATCCTGCTCTCTTACGCTGGACTACTTCTGATGGCAATTGTCATCGTGACCTCGCTTGTCATCGTGCGCAAAAAGCTGCCCTACGAGTTCTGGTTTGTCGTCCACCTGCTTTCGTATGCCTCCGTGCTGTTGGCACTTCCGCACCAGTTCACCAACGGCCGCCTTTTTGCCGAAGGCACCTGGGCCCGCCCCTATTGGATGGTCCTGTACATCGGCACCTTCGCCATGATTGTCATCTTCCGTGTCATCTTCCCGATAGCGCGCACCCTCAAGCACCGATTGCGCGTCGTTGACGTGCGCATGGAATCCGAGGATGTCGTCAGCCTCACGATGGCCGGTCGCAATCTCAACGAGCTCCCCGCACGTGGTGGTCAGTTCATGAACTGGCGTTTCTGGCAGCCGAACATGTTGCTCAAAGCACATCCGTTCTCGTTCTCAGCCGCTCCTGATGGAAAAACCCTGCGCATTACGGTTCGCAACCTAGGCCGCCAGACCAACCGCATGATGAAAATGAAGGTTGGCACACCAGTCAGTTTTGAAGGCCCCTATGGACTGTTTACTGAATCGGCTCGCACAACCTCGAACGCGGTTCTCATCGGCTCGGGCATTGGCATCACGCCGATTCGGGCGCTGCTCGACGACCCCAAGTTCGGTGCCGCAAACATCACCGTCATCCTTCGAGGCAGCACCGAAGAAAACGTGTACCTCTGGCAGGAGGTCTACGACCTCTGCGTCGAGAAGAACGCCTGGCTGCGGGTGCTCGTCGGTCACCGTCCCCGTGGCGTGCACACCTGGCTCTCCGCCGAGGCTTTCAACAAGGGTGACCGTTTATCCACTCTCGCACCCAACATCAAAGATGCTGATGTCTTCATCTGTGGCCCGGCGCAGTGGATGGACCTCGTGATCGCCGACGCCAAAAAAGCCGGCGTCACATCGGAACGAATTCACGCAGAAAGGTTTGATTACTAATGCGTCCCAGTGCAGCTTTCATGGCCGGAGCAGGTTCGGCCGCCATCATCGCCATCGGTTGGCAAATGGGTGCAAGTGCCATCGCCGCGCAGGGCGGGGGTTCGACCCCGGCACCAACATCGTCGAACTCTGCCACTCCAAGCGCGTCGGGCACTTCGTCGCCGACTCCCTCGGCATCCGCATCTGCGTCTGCCTCAGCTTCAGCTAAGCCCGCCGGAATCAATGGCACATTCACCGGCAAAGACGTGTACGAACCTGAGTTCGGTGGCGATGTTCAGGTTGCGGTGACGTTTAAGAACGGTGTGATCACCGCCGTGAACACCGTCGCCTGCAATGCCACAGACCGTCGTGACCAGGCTTGCCCCATGCTCCAGCAGGAAGCGATCGCTGCCAAGTCGGCCAACATCAGCGTCATTGGTGGGGCAACGTACACATCCAACGCCTATATCCAATCGCTGCAATCAGCACTCGACGCCGCCGGCTACAAGGGCTAATTCGTGTCGGTGCACACGTTTGCGACCATGGGGACCATGGTCAGCATTCGTGTTCCCGATGCCGCTAGCTCGTCTCCTGAGCAAGCCACCGCTCTCGATGCAGCGGTTGCTCACGCGAATGAGGAGTTTGAGTCGCTCAACGAGCGGTTCAGCCTCTACCGCGAGGATTCGGAGATCTCGCGCATCGCTCGTGGTGAGGTCACGCTTCCCGAAGCCAGCGGCGAAATGCGTGCCGCGTATGCCGAGTCACTTCAGTGGCGCGAGAAAACTAACTACACCTTCACCCCCCACCGTCCGGACGGCGTGCTCGACCTTTCCGGCACCATCAAAGCCGTTGGCATTCAGCGAGCAGCCGAGGCTCTCACTTCGGCAGGATTCAACACATTCTTAATAAATGCGGGCGGCGACTTGCTCTCTTCTGGTCGGCCGAGCGATGGCTGGCGCGTTGGCGTTGCCAACCCCGAAGACCCCGAGCTGCTGACCGCCACCGTTGAGCTCTCTGAGGAGTTTTGCGCCATGGCCACCTCCGGCTCGGCAGAGCGCGGCGAACACATCTGGCTGCGCCCCGATACGGACAACTCTTTCAGGCAGGTCAGCGTGGTTGCCGAAGACATCATGACCGCCGACGTTCTGGCAACGACAATCATCGCCGGGGGTCAGGACGCTCTCGACACCATGACGGAGCGTTTCAACATCGGTGTGCTGGTGGTCAAGCGCGACGGCTCACTCCTGGGAAACAGTCGCTTCCAGCAGTTGATGCAGTAGCACTGGTCCAGGGCTACGAAACGAGCGTTCCATCGAGGGCGCTCGGACGATCGAGCGAACTGCGAGTCACAAATCGAGCCACGTTGGCTCTACCCCCGAGCGCACGCAGGGCGTTGAGAATCGTGACGAGGTCGATAATCTCTTGGAACCCGGCGCCAAGAATTGCTGGAACGACGCCGAACACCGCGATAACCATGAGCCCGAGGCTAAGAACCATGCCGATCCAGATGCTCTGAGAGGCGATTCGAATCGTCTCGTGACCAACCTGAACCGCGCGAGCAACGCGCTGCAGGTCGTCTTTCATGATGACGACATCGGCGGATTCGCTGGCCGCCGTCGACCCACGGGCACCCATAGCGACACCGATGTCCGCGACCGCAAGAACCGGCGCGTCATTGACACCGTCGCCGACCATCATGACCGGGCGATCAACGACTGCCTGGACCGCACTGACCTTGTCGATGGGCAGGCACTCGGCCTGCACGTCAGTAACGCCAAGTGCTGAAGCCACGTGCGCAGCAGTGGCCTTGCCGTCACCGGTGAGCATGAGGGTGTGCTTCACTCCGAGGCGCGAGAGCCAGAGAATAGTTTCAGCGGCATCACGGCGAATCTCGTCGCGCAAAATAAGCGCTCCAGCAAAAACTCCATTCACCGCGACGTAGACCGCGAGCTCGCCGGCGTCTAGTTTTGTGGGCTCGGCGTTGGGTGCTGCATCCGAAATGAAACCGAACTTGCCGATGACGACCGTCTGTCCCTCGACCACCGCGGTGAGGCCGTGAGCTGTTGTCTCCACCACGCTGTCGCAGACGGCGAGAGGGATACCGCGGAACTTCGCAGCCATGACAATCGAGTGTGCCAGCGTGTGGGCTGACGACTGCTCGGCGGCAGCCGCCAAGCGAAGCAGCTCGATGTCTGTGACGGACCCGGCGGGACGGATGTCGACCAGGTCGGGTTGGCCGTGAGTCAACGTTCCGGTCTTGTCAAATGCAACGGTCTTGACCTTGGCTAGGCGCTCCAGGGTGCCGGCGTTTTTGATGATAATTCCGTGTCGAGCCGCACGACTCATACCGGCGATGAAGGCCACTGGTGCAGCAATGATGAGCGGACACGGCGTCGCCACAACCAATACCTCTGCAAAACGCGATGCGTGTCCACTGATAATCCAACCCACCGCCGCCAGGATGTAGGCGACGATGGTGAACGGAACGGCGTACCGATCGGCCATTCGCACAAATGGAGCCTTGCTCTCGGCAGCCTCAGCAACGAGCGCGACGATTCGCTGATACTGGCTATCCTCAGCACGGTGGCTCACGATCATGAAAATGGCGGTCGGGCCGTTGACGGAACCACTGATGAGGTCATCACCGGCGATGCGCTCGACGGGGAGGCTTTCACCCGTGAGCGAAGACTCGTCAAGAACTGCATCGCCGGTCATGAGTTTGCCGTCGACGGGAACCACCTCGCCGGGCTTCACCATGAGCACGTCGCCAATGGCAACCTCGGTGATTGCGACATCGACCGTGGTTTCACCGTCTTGTCGGTGTGCAATCAGCGGCGAGCGCTCGAGCAGGCTGGTGAGTTCTCGCTTGGCCCGGCGCTCAGCAAAGTCTTCGAGCGCCTCCCCGCCGGTGAACATCAAGACGATGATGATGCTGGCCCAGTACTCCTGAACGATGACCGTGGCAATGATCGCCGTGATAGCCAGGATGTCAATGCCGTAGTGCTTGCGCAACAAAGCCTTGATCATGCCCACCGACTCGATTCCGGCGATGAGCAGAGAGAACGCACTAATCAGAATCTGGGTAGCCAGGCTCACGCCGCTGAGCATAAGAATCAGGCCAATGAGCGCAACGACGATGGTTGCGGCGAAAGAGGGATAGTGGCGGGCAAACTGCCACAGCTTCTTCACGCTTCTCCCATCTCTGACTGCTCTTACAGGCTACCCGTCGCCAGACTCTTACACAGCGCGGGTCTCTCAGCGCCTCGATAAAAATCGTTAACACAGCGGTTACCCACGCGACGCTTGGCGCAATTAACCTAGAAGCATGGGGAACCTCACACTCGAAGAACTTTCGGCCAAGACAATCGTCGCGGCGAACACGCTCACGCTCAAGCCAGGGCAGGAGGCGTTCGTAGCACCCACGTCGTACGCGATTGCCGAGTCGTACTTCAACCCGGTCACCGAGTGGCCTCGCGTGGTGCTCGACGGTGACGCCGTCGTTGGGTTTATTCGCGGTCACTTTGACGACGACGCACCCCAGCCTGAATTCCGCTCGTGCATCTGGCGCATTACCGTCGCGGCAAACCAGCAGGGCAAAGGCGTTGGCCGCTTCGCCGTTCTAGCTCTGGCCGAAGAAGCAAAGTCCCGCGGGTACGACAAGCTCACCGTGCTATGGGATGCAGGCGATGCCGGTCCTGGGAATTTCTTTCACAAGCTCGGCTTCGTCGACACGGGCGTTACCCGGTACGGCGAAACCATCAGCGAGCTAAAGCTCTAGCGAACCCGCACCGACAGGCAGGTGACGCATCCCTCGAGCTTTTCGAATTCGGAGATGTCAACCGTGACCACGTTGTAGCCGAGGTCTTGCAAAAGCGCAGCGGTCTTGGGCGCCGAAGCCGACATGAGCAGCAGATCCGGAGCAAGGATGACTACCGCGGTTCCGTGTGCCTCAGGCACCGGCTGGAAGCGGGGGAAGATTGCCTGGTTGTCGACTAGCGGCGGGTAGCCAATGATTGTGCCATCAGGGAGAGCGGTGATCGCAGTCTTGAGGTGAAGCGCCTTGGTGACGGGAACCGCAACGACCGTGTAACCGAGCTCGGATGCGATGGCACGGAACTGTCGAATGCCTTCGCCATTGGTGCGGCCTCCGCGACCGACGTAAATTGTTGCCCCAACTTTGAGCACGTCACCACCGTCGAGAGTTCCCGGTGCGGTGATGCGCTCGACCTTAAGTCCCAGCGCGCGAACAGCCTGCTCGGTAGCCACGATTTCTTCGGCGCGGGCGTCAGCACCCGGGCTAGTGATGACCGCCGTCTTGCCCAGCATGACCACGGTGTCTTCAACGAAAACCGAGTCAGCGAGGTCGTCACGCTGGTCGACCTCGAGAGTCTGCCATCCGCAGATGTTGAGGGTCTCGACGTAGGAATCCCACTGCTGGTTGGCCTTCTCGAGGTCAACCTTCTTGCGCTTGATGTGGGTCACCAAACCGTCGGCAAGGTTCGCGGCCGGAGCGCGCACCAGTGCGATGCGGGCGGAAAAGTTAGGAGCGACGCGGTCGACCTTGGCGAACATCCAGAAACCGGTGGTCGGAGTTGCAACCAGGACAGCCAGGATGAAGAACATGCCCTGCCCCAGAAGAACGCCCACAAGAACGCCGAACGGAATGTTGCCGATCGGCTGGCTCAGAAGTTTGACAAGAAGCCCGACGAATGTGGCAACCACGGCTGCAACAGCTCCGGTAGCCAGGGCGATCCAGCGGTTGCGCAGGAAGCCCACGAGCGCGCCGAGGAAGATCAGCACCAAGAGAATCAGTTCAGAAATACCGAAGTAGTCAGCTACCTGGTAGAGCAGCTCAGACTTCATGCCGTTGGCGATGTAGTACACCAGCGAGTTGACGACCATCGTGATGGCCAGAACGACGGCAGAAGCGGCGAGAGCGGCCAGCGCACGGCGGGGAGTGATTTTCATGAGTCCTGATTCTCGAGGGGTGGATCCGTTGGTGGTTAGTGGAAGAAGTGGCGCTCGCCAGTGAAGTACATGGTCACGCCAGCCTTCTGAGCCGCCGCAATCACCTCTTCATCACGAACGGAGCCGCCGGGCTGAACAACTGCTTTGATTCCTGCTGCGAGAAGAACCTCAAGGCCGTCGGCAAACGGGAAAAACGCGTCGGATGCCGCCACGGAGCCATCGGCTCGGTCGCCAGCACGGTTCACCGCGAGGTGACAGGAGTCAACACGGTTAACCTGACCCATACCGACGCCGACAGAAGCGCCGCCCTTGGCTAGAAGAATGGCGTTGGACTTGACCGAACGGCAGGCCTTCCACGCGAACTCAAGGTCAACGAGAGTCTCGGCATCGGCCGGCTCGCCAGAAACGAGCTTCCAGTCGGTGAGCAGCTTGCCAAGCTCAGCATTGGTATCGAACAGGTCGGTGTCTTGCACAAGGTAGCCGCCAGAAATCTGTCGAATCTCGCGGGGGTCACGGCTGAAATCAGCCGGTAGGCGCAGCAGACGCAGATTCTTCTTCTCTTTGAGCAGCTTGAGCGCGTCAGCATCGAAGTCGGGGGCCACGAGCACCTCGGTGAAAACCTCGCTCACCTGCTCCGCCATTTTGAGCGTCACCGTACGGTTGGCGGCGATTACCCCGCCAAACGCCGAGACCGGATCGCAGGCGTGCGCCAGGTGGTGCGCGGATGCGATTTGGTCGATGGAGTTGTCACGACCAACGGCGATGCCACAGGGGTTCGCGTGTTTGATGATGGCCACGGCCGGGTTGATGAAGTCGTAGGCGGCGCGAACGGCGGCGTCGGCATCCACGTAGTTGTTGTACGACATCTCTTTGCCGCCAAGCAGTTCAGCCTGGGCGATGCCGTGCCCGCCCTGCTGCAGATAGAGCGCCGCGCGCTGGTGTGAATTCTCGCCGTAACGCAGGGTCTGTGCACGGCTTGCGGTCACCGAGTATGCCGGCGGGAACACTTCGTCGCGCAAGAACCACGACGACACGGCGGCGTCGTACGACGCAGTGTGGGTAAACGCCTCGGCCGCAAGCGCGCGACGAGTGTTCAACGTGGTTCCACCGGCCGAGACCTCAGCTACAACCTCGGCGTATCGAGCGGGCGAAACGACGATTGCGACGTTGGCGTGGTTCTTGGCGGAAGCGCGAACCAGGGCCGGGCCTCCAATATCGATCTGCTCAATGACGTCGGACTCGGGAGCGCCCGAAGAAACCGTCTCGCGGAACGGGTACAGGTTGACCACGACGAGCTCGAAGTTAGCGATGCCCAGATCGGCCAACTGCTGTTCGTGCGACTCGAGGCGCAAATCGGCCAGGATTCCCGCGTGAACGGCAGGGTGCAGGGTCTTGACGCGACCGTCGAGCGACTCTGGGAAACCGGTGACCGAGCTGACGTCGGTCACGGCAAAACCAGCGTCACGAATCGTCGAAGCGGTTGAGCCCGTCGAGACAATTTCTGCGCCGGCAGAGACGAGGGCCTGAGCGAGCTCGAGCAGGCCAGTCTTGTCGCTGACCGAAATCAGTGCGCGCTTGACGGCAACGAGGTCGCGGTCGCGGTAGAGGCTGGGATCGTGGCTGGGTCCGCTCATGAACGGGCTAACTCCTTGAGATTGATGCGATTGTGTGCGATTTCTGAAACAGTGGCGACGATGAGCTCGCGCTCGAGAACCTTGATGCGTTCGTGTAAATGTTCTTCGGTTTCGCCCGGCTCGATAGACAGAGGCACCTGACGAATGACCGGACCGGTGTCGACTCCTTCGTCGACGACGTGAACGGTTGCCCCGGTTTCGGTTGCCCCGGCGGCGAGTGCGTCACGCACAGCGTGAGCGCCCGGAAAAAGGGGCAGCAGAGCCGGATGCATGTTGATGAGGTTGGGAGTGAGCGCCTGAACTACGTTTGCCGGCAGGATGCGCATGAACCCGGCACAGACCACGAGATCCGCCCCAAAAGACTGCACCTCGTTGAGCAGCGCCTGACCCCAGGACTCACGAGAGTCAAAATCACTCGGCGAGACTACGAAAGTGGGAACGTCGAACGCACGCGCGTGTTGAAGACCCGAAGCCTCGTTATCGGCACCGACGGCCACGATTCGGGCGGGAAAGTCATCTCGAGTCGTCGCCTCAAGCAAAGCGCGGAGGTTAGATCCTGAGCCAGAAATCAGGACGACGAGAGAGGTCACTCCCCTACTTTACCGGCTTGGCAGAGGCCCCAAGCGGGATGCTCATCCCGATGACACTGGCAATCGCGACCTCAATGAAAATCCATACGCCGAGCTGCCAGGGAACAACACCGACCAGACTCAAACGGCCAGGACCGCCACTGCCAGATGCGATCCAGGCGAGTGCCATGGCGATGAGGGCTGAAGAGAAGCTCATCACGATTGCGGTGACCAGGGCCCAACCTCCGATGTGAGGCCCGCCGAACTTGATGACCAACTGGCGTCGCATTGCCATCGCCCAGACAAGGGCAATCACAATCGGGATGACTATCCAGAAGTACCCACCCCAAACGTCGCCGGCCGGAATGATGCCGAACATGGGCAGCGAGGGAATCGGACCGAGTTGCGTGCCGAGCGGCGAAACCGAAGAGCCAACACCAATGGCGAATCCGGCACCCGTCAACCAAGACATTACCCAGAGCACGAAGTTGGGCATCAGCATGATCTGCGCGAGGGTCAGCACGAAACTGCCACCCGCGCCGGCCTGAAGGCCCTCGTACAGGCCGACCATCTGGGGAAAGTTGATGATCACCATCAAAGCCAGGATGACCGCCGAGATTCCGGCGAGGGTGAAGAGCGTTCCGGCTGCTCCGCGAACACCGACCGTGATGACTGACTGGATGTGTTCGGGCAGCGCCCTGGCCCATCCGGTGACTGCCTTCTGAAAGCGCTCGGCTGTGCCACCTGAACGGCCAATCTCACCTCGAGCGCCGATAATGACGCCGAGGGCGAAGATTACTGGCGGAATGATGAAACCGCGCCAGAGGCTGGGCATGACGGCGGGCACGATGGCGAATCCAACGATGAGTGCCGTGAGCCCAGCAAAAGTAGCTATGGCAGTTATCGGGCCGATGAAGCGGGTGCCAGCTTCGATGGTGCGACGACCTACCCGGGCAGCGAGAAGCAGAGTGAGAAGTCCAAATGCCAGGGGCGCGAGCGAAAGCACAAAGGAGTTCTCGGCGCCGGGCAGACCGACCGCAGCGGCCAGTTTCGGATCCAGCGTCACACCAAAGTGAACGCCGTGACCGAGCAGCCAAATATCGGAGGCTGCTCTCCAGTACACGTCGTAATTGATTCCGAGATTCAGTCGCGTCAACCACATGATGGTCAGCGGAACGAAGGGAATCGCCAAGCCTGCTGCCATGACGACCAGTGCTTCGACCGCACTGGTGAGAATGATGAGCAGGCGGGTCACTTTTTGCTGGCTACCTTCTTGGCAGTCGTCTTTGTCGCACTCTGTGCGGTCTTAGTGGCGCCGACCTTCTTGGTGGCAACCGCGGTCACTTCTTCCGCGCGACCCCAAACTTTTCGACTTGATTGAGCGATCCAGGTTCGAAGCCGGGTAGCCGAATCAAACGAGTAGATACCCGCAACAATTGCAAGCAGCGCGCTCAGAATCATTAAGGTAACGACGACGGATGCACCGTATCCGATGACCGTGTCATATACGGCACCGGCCACCTGAGTCAGGTCAGCGTTGAGGCTCGCGGTCAGAATGATGCGACCCGTCGAGAGCCCGATTCCAACCAAGCCCGCCATGATGAAAATCAACAGTGCGCTGATGAACACCATTCGCCAGCGAC
The DNA here is from genome assembly GCA_024644865.1 of Aurantimicrobium sp. Classification (GTDB taxonomy): domain Bacteria; phylum Actinomycetota; class Actinomycetes; order Actinomycetales; family Microbacteriaceae; genus CAIOLM01. The sequence continues at coordinate 36,808 of JAHEGZ010000003.1, read as the reverse complement.
GAACGGCCAGCAGCACCGCGCCGGCAAACATAGCTAAGACAAACCAGGGCAACCACATCCCGACCCCCACGCCAACTTGATAGGCGATGCGCGCGGTCGCGAGCTGAGGAATTTTCGCAACCGTGATGGTCGTGTCAATTGTTGGAATAACTCTGGCAAAGGGGACCTTTGCAGCAATCATCTGATTTTTGACCTCTTGCATCAGCGGCTTGAGCGACAGAGTTATGGTGCCGTCGGCGGCAAGGTTGACGCCATCTGGGGTTCGACCGCTCAACACCGCAATGAGCTCTTTGTGAGTAATGGTGATGGTCGTCTTCCATGCTTTTTGAAAAGCGGGCGACTTGACGACTTTGCTCACCGTGTCGGTAATCAGATTCTCAATACCGGCGGCCAGCGGTGCAGAAATGAGGTTGAGAGCATCTTTGGCCTTGGGGCCAAGCTTCAGCGCAGACCCGAGCCCGTCGACCAACGTCTGGGTGGTCTCGTTGACGTTGACTTTCTTCTCAATCGCATCAGAGAGCTTGGTGATAACCAGCGTCTGCACCTGAGGGTTGTCAGAAAGCGGCGCGAGGCTGTCGACGAATCGGTTGGAGTTGCTGATCTGCACCGTAGCCCAGTGACCCACAATCGCGGTGGGCACGAGCAGAGTCGCGATGACGAGAAGGACGATGGCCAGTGCAGACCGTCCTCGTTGCTTGGTTGCCACTTCAGAATCCTTCCGACCGTGTGCCGACGCGCCACGCTCTCCCATTTTGTCAGTCGCCGCGTCTTTGAGAAGCGGAACTCACACAGCGGCCCGACAAATGTTCAGCTCATGCAAAAGTGGCTGACCCGAGGGACCAGCCACCTGTGCGTGAATCTGACGGGCTACAGCGCGGCGTACACCTCGCGCAGCAGACGAGCGGTCTCGCTCGGGGTCTTTCCGACCTTGACGCCAGCGGCCTCGAGGGCCTCTTTCTTGGCCTGCGCGGTACCGGCGGAGCCAGAAACAATGGCACCGGCGTGGCCCATTGTCTTGCCCTCGGGAGCCGTGAATCCGGCGACGTAACCAACAACTGGCTTGGTCACGTTCGCCTTGATGAAGTCGGCGGCACGCTCTTCGGCGTCTCCACCGATCTCACCGATCATGACGATGACTTTGGTCTCGGGGTCGGCCTCGAACGCGGCCAGGGCATCGATGTGCGTGGTGCCGATGATGGGGTCACCGCCGATTCCGATTGCGGTCGAGAATCCCAGGTCGCGCAGCTCGAACATCATCTGGTAGGTCAAGGTTCCCGACTTGGAAACCAGTCCGACCGGGCCCTTGCCGGTGATGTTTGCCGGAGTGATGCCGACGAGTGCCTCGCCGGGGGTTATGATGCCAGGGCAGTTTGGCCCGATGATTCGGGTCTTGTTGCCCTTTGACTTGGCGTACGCCCAGAACTCCGCAGAGTCCTGAACCGGGATGCCCTCAGTGATTACGACCAGCAGCGGAATTTCAGCGTCGATGGCCTCGATAACGGCGTCCTTCGAGAATGCCGGAGGTACGAAGGCGATTGACACGTCTGCGCCGGTTGCTGCCATTGCCTCAGCCACGGTTGCAAAAACGGGAAGCTCGACATCGCCGTGAGTTACGGTCGTGCCCGCCTTGCGAGCGTTGACGCCTCCCACGACCTGGGTACCAGCAGCGAGCATGCGAGCGGTGTGCTTGGAGCCCTCACCGCCGGTGATGCCCTGCACGATGACCTTGGAATCCTTGTTCAGAAAGATCGACATAGTTTTCTCTTTTCTCGTCTCTCGCGCGCTTAGGCGTTGGCCAGCTCGGCGGCCTTGTCAGCGCCCTCATCCATGCCTGCAGCAAGGGTGACCAGCGGGTGGTTAGCTTCCGTGAGGATGCGACGACCCTCTTCTACGTTGTTGCCGTCGAGGCGAACAACCAGCGGCTTGTTGGCAGCAGAACCAAGAACCTCGAGGGCCTTGACGATTCCGTTGGCGACAGCGTCACAGGCGGTGATGCCACCGAACACGTTGACGAACACGCTCTTGACCTGTGGGTCACCGAGGATGACGTCGAGACCAGCAGCCATCACCTCAGCGGAAGCTCCGCCTCCGATGTCGAGGAAGTTGGCAGGCTTGACGCCCCCGTGCTTCTCACCGGCGTAGGCGACGACGTCAAGGGTGCTCATAACCAGACCAGCACCATTACCGATGATGCCTACCTGTCCGTCGAGCTTGACGTAGTTGAGATCGGATGCCTTTGCCTTGGCCTCGAGGGGGTCAGCGGCGGCCTTGTCTTCGAGTGCTTCGTGGTTCGGGTGGCGGAACGCAGCGTTCTCGTCCAACGAGACCTTGCCGTCAAGAGCGATGATGTTGCCCTCTTCGGTCAGAACCAGCGGGTTTACCTCGACGAGCGTGGCGTCTTCGCCGGTGTAGACCTCGTACAGTTTGACGATGACCGGTGCCACCTTGTCGATCAGGTCGGCTGGGAACTTAGCTGCTACGGCGATGTGCTTTGCCTCGTCGAGGTCGATGCCCTTGATGGGGTTGACTTCAATGCGAGCCAGAGCCTCGGGGCGCTCAACGGCGAGCTGCTCGATCTCCATGCCACCCTCGTACGAGGTCAGCGAGAGGTAGGAGCGGTTGGCACGGTCGAGCAGAACCGAGAAATAGAACTCCTGAGCGATGCGAGCACCACCGGCGATCATGACGCGCTTGACGATGTGGCCCTTGATGTCGAGACCCAGGATGTTCTTGGCGTGCTCTTCAGCCTCTTCGGGAGTCTTTGCGACCTTGACGCCGCCGGCCTTACCGCGGCCACCGATCTTGACCTGAGCCTTGACAACGACAACTCCGCCGAGCTTCTCGGCCGCGGCGCGAGCCTCGGCAGGCGTGTCAGCGATGATGCCGGGGAGCACGGGAACGCCGTAGCTCTCGAAAACGTCACGCGCTTGGTATTCGTACAAATCCACGGTGATTACCCAATCCGTTGAAAGCAGTTGTGAGGGTGGCGACTAGGCGCCAAAGCGAGAAAGTATCTTGATGTCAAGATAAATCGACGTTACGACTCTACTCTCTTTTGGGGTCAAAGTGCCCCCCGTCAAGTTCCGTTCTATGGATGTTTACTCAGCGTTACCTTGGATGCGCCGGGCGCCAGATTCTGCTTGAGTGGAGGTATGACTGAACTCCACGGATTTGAACCGCACGAAGCCGCCTCGAACGGAAAGTTGAACTGGCTGCGTGCCGGTGTTCTCGGGGCGAACGACGGAATCGTCTCCATAGCGGCCCTGGTCGTGGGTATCGCGGCCGCCACGAGTGACGTCGCCGTTATCTTTTTGACGGGCATTGCTGCGTTGATTGCCGGCGCCGTCTCGATGGGTCTGGGCGAGTACGTTTCCGTCAGCAGCCAGCGCGATAGTGAGCTCGCTTGGATCAATAAAGAGAAGCGCGAGTTGGAGCTGTATCCCGCCGAAGAGCTCGACGAACTTGCATTGCTTTACGAACGCGAGGGGCTCTCAGCCTCGACGGCACGCAAGGTAGCCGAAGAACTCACCGCGAAGGATGCCCTCAAGGCGCACCTCAAAATCGAGCTGAACATCGACCACGAAGACCTGACGAACCCGATTCACGCGGCCATCTCGTCTATCGTGTCGTTCCTCGTCGGTGCGATTATCCCGCTTGCGACGATTCTGCTTACCGTCGGTCTGGGCATGCCCACGACTCCGGCAATCATCATCACGTTTGCGGCAACCATCGTGGCACTCGGGTTGACCGGTGGCATCGGCGCCTACATCGGTGGTAGCCCGGTGCCGCGGTCGATCATCCGCGTTGTTATTGGTGGCGCGATTGCCCTGGCCATCACTTACGGAATTGGATCGCTGATCGGCGGCCGGGTCTAAGTAGCTGATTGAGCTAGATCTTTTCGATCGGCGCAATCTTAATGAGGAGCTTCTTGGCTCCGGCACGATCAAATCGCACGTGAGCGACCCGTTTGGTGTCAACTCCCGTGACATCGGTAACGGTTCCGTCACCGAAATCGACGTGTCGGATGCGGTCGCCGGCCTGTAGCTCAAGGTCGCCGTTGTCGCGAATCTGGTTGGTGACCCGGTTTGCCCACTCGGTCTTGGGCTTGGGCGACGGCGGCAGTGAATCCCACCCGCCGGAGCTCGAGCCCCAGCCAGAGCCGCTCGAACTGGAGCCGTAACTTGAACCCAGCGAACGAGAGCCATAGCCCGAGCCGAGCGACGAGCGCTGCAGGTCTTCGGGCGACTGGCGCCAGTCGAGCAGCTCAGATGGAATCTCTTGCAGGTAGCGACTGGGCAGTGCGACGTTTGTCTGACCAAACATGGCGCGCGACATAGCCAGGGTGAGGTACAGGTGCTTGCGCGCACGCGTGATGCCCACGTAGAACAGGCGGCGCTCTTCGGCCGGGCCGCCGGGTTCGCCTGCCGACATGCGGTGGGGCAACAACTCTTCTTCGACTCCAGTGAGAAACACTGCGTCGTACTCCAACCCCTTGGCGGTGTGCAGAGTCATCAGGCTCACCGTGCCACTGGCATCGTCAAGTTCGTCGGCGGCAGCCACGAGCGACACCTCGGTCAAGAAGTCGATGAGCGTGCCATCGGGGTTGTTCTTGTCGAACTCGCGAGTCACGGCCAAGAGCTCCTCAACGTTCTCGGCACGAGCTTCGTCTTGGGGGTCGCGGGTGGCACGCAGCGCGTCGATGTAGCCAGTCTTTTCAAGCAAGTGAGCCAACACGTCGCTGACCTTGCCGGCATCGAGCATGGCGGTTGCCTCGTCAAGCATCTTGCTCAGCGAGTTGATCGCCCCGGTGACCTTGGGGCCAAACCCCAGCCCATCCACGTGACGAAGCGCCTCGCGAACCGAAACATTGTTCTGGTCGGCGAACAGCTGCAGTGAGGCCTCGGTCGCCGGGCCGATACCGCGCTTGGGCGTGTTCAGGATGCGGCGAACGGCAAGACCGTCGGCGGGGTTGGCAACCGCGATGAGGTAACAAATGACGTCTTTGATTTCGGCGCGCTCATAGAACTTGGTGCCGCCGACGAGTCGGTACGGAAGCGCCGAGCGAATGAAGATTTCTTCAAGCGCACGGGTCTGAGCGTTGGTTCGGTAGAACACGGCGATGCTGTTGTAGTCGACGCCCTGGGAGTGAAGCGCGTTGATCTCGTCGACGATGAACTGTGCTTCGTCGTGCGCCGAGTATCCGGTGAAGCCGACGAGCTTTGCGCCGTCGCCCGAGGCCGACCACAGGTTCTTGGCCTTGCGATCAAAGTTGTTCGAGATCACCGCGTTGGCCGCCGACAAAATGTTTTGGGTCGAGCGATAGTTCTGCTCGAGCAGAATCACCTTCGCGCCGGGAAAGTCACGCTCGAACTCAGCGATGTTGCGAATGTCGGCACCGCGGAACGAATAGATCGACTGGTCGGAATCACCCACTACGGTGAGAGACGCTCCCGGTGTGCCGTCGGCGCACTCACGCGTCAACTCGTGAATCAACGCGTACTGCGCGTGGTTGGTGTCTTGATACTCGTCGACCAAAATGTGGCGAAACTTCTTGCGATACACGTCGGCCACGTGAGGGAAGGCGCGGAACAAGAACACCGTCTGCGCCAACAAGTCATCAAAGTCGAAGGCATTGGCTGCCTGGAGGCTGCGGGTGTACTCGCGGAACACCTCGAGAAACTTAACCTCGTTGGGGTCGTTCGGGTTGATGTTGCGCGCGTAGCTGTCGACGTCGGCCAGTTCGTTCTTGAGGCGCGAGATCTTGTTGGCCACACCTGAGACGGTGCATCCGTAGCTTTCGCCGTCGAGATCTTTGATGATGCGCTTGATGAGCGTGCGCGAGTCGTGCGAGTCGTAGATGGTGAAGCTCGAGGTAAAACCAAAGTTCTCGGCCTCGCGACGAAGGATGCGCACACACGAGGAGTGGAACGTCGAGATCCACATGCCCTCGGTGGCCGACCCAAGAATCTGCTCTGCCCGCTCACGCATCTCGGCGGCGGCCTTATTGGTGAAGGTGATGGCAAGAACCTGCGAAGGCCACGCTTCGCGAGAGTGGATGAGGCTAGCGATGCGGTGCGTCAGAACCCGCGTTTTGCCCGAGCCAGCACCAGCGACGATGAGCAGTGCTTGCCCCCGAAAACTGACGGCTTCGGCCTGTTGTGGGTTGAGCCCCTCGAGCAGAGGGTCGGTGTCAAAAATGTCGAGCTGCGTCATGTCCCGTCGAGTCTACGGTTGGTCACTGACGCCGTCGCGCAGGCGCACGAGCAGGTCAGGCTGATCTGTGAAAACTCCGTCAACTCCGGTTGCCACGATGCTTTCGAAGTACGGCTGCCAGTCACCCCAGGCCTTGAGGTCGAAGCCCCGGCGCCACTGGCTCGGAAGGTATTTGTTCTCCGCCCGCAGAGTCCAACAGAAGACTTTGAGACCGAGGTCGTGGCAGAGTGCGACGAGGTTGGCGCCCTCATCCGAGTTGAAAAGGCCGACCGAAACGCTGATTCCATCGAGAAATTTGCCCAGCGAGCGCAGGCTCTCCATGCGTCGCTGTTCGCTGTAGGTCAGGGCCTTATCGCCGAGCAGAAGGCGCTGGTCGGGGGCGGTACCGACCTCGTCGATGAGGTAAATGTGCTGATAGCCCAGCCCGACCTCCCGGGCGCGCTTGAGGATACTCGACTCAAAGCTCTCGATGATGAGCCGTTTGTCGTTGCGTTTCCAACCCGCGAGCTCGATTTCGCGAACAAAGGCGTCTTCCATGTTGAACCCGAGCGACTCAAAGTATGTGGGGCTCTTGAATTCGACGACCACTCTGACCGGGCGCTCGGCCGCGTCGATCACCTGCAGAAGTTCAGCCAGTCGAAGCACGGGCTGCTTGGGGGCCTGGGCACTTTCAACGCGCATCTGCGGGTGTGGCTCAACGCAGTGGAGGGTCTGCAGTTCATCCCAGGTGAAATCTTCGGTGAACCATCCGGCAACGACAGCCCCATCGATCAGTTTCGTTCGATGGCGGGATGCGAACTCAATCCGCGAACTAACGTCGGTGGTGGCCGCAAGGTTGTTTTCGTGGCGAATGACAAGCACGCCATCCGATGACATCACGACATCGGGTTCAACGGCGCCGGCGCCCTGAATGATGGCGAGCTCGTAAGCACCGCGTGAGTGCTCGGGCAGATAGCCCGAGGCGCCCCGGTGGGCGATGATGAGCGGCCAAGATGTCACTCTCTCAGGTTGCCATAAGTTTTGACTGCCGATCTCGGGATAGATTGGCAGTGAAAGTTCGCCCGGATCGCTCACGAAAGGTAGACCATGGCATCGACAAACCCGGCCTTCTCTCGCAACCCAGCCTTCAAGGCAAACCCCACCGCCGAAGAGCTTCAGGCGCTCTACGACCTGCCCTCGGCAAACCGGGCTCCTGAGGCGACCATGACTGTCGAGTCGACCGTTGTGAAATCAGTCATCACTTTCGCCGTCATTGTGCTCGGCGCCGTCGCCGGCTGGATTACTCTTTCGACTAACCCCGCTATCGGTTCGACCGGAGTGTTTATCTCGAGCATCGCGGCCTTCGTTTTCGCCATGATTGCGCTCTTTCGTAAGACTCCCTCGCCCACGATGGTTCTGCTCTACGCCGTCACCCAGGGCTTCGCACTCGGGGCAATCTCGCTGGTCTACGAGTCGTTCTACAACGGCATCATTCTTCAGGCCATCATCGGAACGTTCGCTGTCGTCGGCGTCACCCTCGCGCTATTTGCCAGTGGCAAGATTCGTGCCTCGGCACGCGCGACCAAAATCTTTTTGATCGTTTTTATCGGTTATTTCGTCTACTCGATCGTGAACGTCTTTTTGCTCATGTTCGGGGCAATCAAGGACAGCCCGTGGGGTCTCGACGGCGTCGAAATCTTCGGCATTCCGCTCGGCGTCATTCTCGCTCCGGTCATCATTCTGCTGGGCGCCTACTCGCTGGTTCTCGACTTCGACATGATTAAGCAGGGAGTCGAAAACAAGGCACCCGCAGCCTTCGCGTGGACCGGCGCCCTGAGCGTGAGCATCACCGTGGTGTGGCTCTACATGCAGATTCTGCGCATCCTCGCGATCGCGCGAAACTAGGCGGCGGCGCGCTGCGCTCTCGCCGACGCAAATCCAAAACCGGTCAGTAGCCCAACGAAAGCCAGCAAAGGCCCGAGCGCACCTGAGTTTGGAACGAACTCAAAGCCGATTCCGATTGCCAGCGTTGCTATTCCGCCGATAAACACGGCTGGGATGGCGGCCCGGTGACCGCGCTGCCACGCCTCTTCGGACGCGCGCAATGCTGGCCAGCGAATACCGACGAATCGGTTCGCCTTGATCGCACCGGATGCGCACAGCGGAATGATCACCATGAAAGCGACAGCCAGCGCCATCGGCCAGAGCGAAAAGAAAAACATAGGGACTACTCCCACTCGATGGTGCCCGGCGGCTTCGACGTGACGTCGAGCACGACTCGGTTTACACCAGAGACCTCATTGGTGATGCGGTTCGAAATCTTGGCCAGCAAGTCATAAGGCAGGCGGGTCCAGTCAGCGGTCATGGCGTCTTCGCTCGAAACCGGGCGAAGCACAATCGGGTGACCATAGGTACGGCCGTCCCCCATGACGCCAACCGAGCGAACGTCGGCAAGTAGTACAACCGGGCACTGCCAAATCTCATTGTCGAGCCCAGCAGCGGTGAGCTCTTCGCGCACGATGGCATCTGCCTCGCGCAGCAGGTCAAGGCGCTCGGCGGTTACTTCACCGACGATGCGAATACCCAGTCCCGGGCCCGGGAACGGCTGGCGACCGACGATTTCGGCGGGCAGGCCGAGCTCACGACCAATCGCGCGAACCTCGTCTTTAAACAGCGTGCGCAGTGGCTCGACGAGCTCGAACTGCAGGTCTTCAGGTAATCCGCCCACGTTGTGGTGCGACTTGATGTTCGCGGTGCCACTGCCACCACCCGACTCGACGACGTCGGGGTACAGCGTGCCTTGCACGAGGAACTTGATGGGCTCGCCGTCGGCGGCTGCTTCGGCGACGAGGTCGCGTTCGGCCTGCTCGAAGGTGCGAATGAATTCGCGTCCGATGATCTTGCGTTTGGTCTCGGGGTCGGTCACGCCGGCGAGCGCGGTCATGAACTGGTCACGAACATCCACTGTGACGAGGCGAATACCGGTGGCCTTGACATAGTCTTCTTCGACCTGGCGGCGCTCGTCTTTGCGCAGCAGTCCATGGTCAACAAACACGCAGACAAGTTGGTCTCCCACGGCCTTGTGCACGATAGCGGCAGCAACGGCCGAGTCGACACCGCCCGAGAGACCGCAGATCACGCGACCGGTGCCGACCTGCTCGCGAATCTTGGCAACCTGCGTCTCGATGACGTTGTCGCTGTTCCAGTCGGCCGGCAGGCCTGCGCACTCATGCAGGAAGTTCTCGAGAACCTTCTGACCGAACTCGGAGTGCTTGACCTCGGGGTGCCACTGCACGCCGTACATGCGCTTGGCATCGTTAGCGAAGGCTGCGACGGGCGTGGCCTCGGTACTCGCGACGACCTCAAAACCCTCGGGTGCGACAGCGACCTGGTCACCGTGGCTCATCCAGACGGTTTGTTCGGCTGGCTGGCCACCCACAAGCGGATGCGCGTTCGCAATGTGCATCGGAGTCGCTCCGTACTCACGACCGCCGGTCTGCGCCACCGTTCCGCCGAGCGTCTGTGCCATGACCTGGAATCCGTAGCAAATGCCGAACACGGGAACACCCAGCTTAAGGATTGCGGGATCAAGCGCTGGCGAGCCGGGCTCGTAAACACTCGACGGGCCGCCGCTGAGCACGATTGCTGCGGGGTTCTTGGCAGCGACCTCGGCCGCCGTGACCGAGTGGCCAACGATTTCGGAGTACACGCCGGCCTCACGCACACGGCGGGCAATCAGCTGGGCGTACTGTGCCCCAAAGTCGACTACGAGAACGGGCTGAGTCACGCGGTGGCGCCTTTCTTTGCCGTCGGCTGGGGGTGCGACGAAATCCATGAACGAACGCGCTTGGTGTAGACACCCTCAAGCACGAATGAGAGGGCGGGGATGATACCGCCGAGGGCAAGAATGACGAGCGTCAGGAACGACCAGCGCATGAACGACCAGAGGCGAAAGCTCGCGACGAGGTAAATCACGTACAGCCAGCCGTGAATGATCAGGATGGCCGTGGAGCCGTTGAACGCGGTGACCTGCAGGTGCGGGGTGAACGTGATGAAACCGAACGGACCACCGATTTCGAGGTCGTAGCCCAGGCCGTAGCGCACGATCATCTCGGCGACCAGGAGCAACAAGAACGTACCCGTGACGATGGCCATCACCTGATAGAACCGCAAGGCCCCCGGAATACGAGGAATGTCGAGCTCGCGAGGTTCAAGGGGCATGCCCCCTAGTTTACTCGTGCTCCAGTGCCGGCAATGTCGGTCAAACGCGACCCCCAACCACGTGCACCTTCGGAAACCGCCGACTAGACCGATGCCCGCCACTCGCGCGGCGTGACTCCAAAGTACCGGCGGAAGGCCCGCGAGAAAGTTGTCACATCGCTAAAGCCAGTCGAAAAGGCCACATCGGCAACGGTCCATTTCTGCGCCTGATCAGTGAGCATCAATGCCGCCCGCTGGATACGCTCGCGCCGAATCACGTCGGCCGGAGTCTCGCCAGAGCCCTCAAATACCTCATAGAGTTTGCGCCGCGAAACAAAGTGGGCCCGGGCCACCGTTTCGGGAGTGAGCAGGGGCGATGACAGGTGCGCGCGAATGAAGTCGGTCATCGCAACCAGAAGTGCCTCGTTCGTGGTTGGCATCACTGGGGATGACTCGAACGCCGAGCGCAGCATCGCCGACGCTAGAGAAGTCACAATCGTCGACATCTCAAGGGAGGCAGACTCGGAGAGATTCTCGGGTTGCGCCATTAGTGAGGTGACGAGCGAGACATACGCGTCTCGGGCGGGGTTAACTCCTGCAAGCTGACGCCCGGCAACGTGACGAATCATGTCATCAGTAACGCCGAGTGCCGAGCGGGATGCCTGAAGCACAATGTGGCGCTGGTTGGGCTCGACATAGTTGAGCGTGAATGGACGATGGGTCTCGGTCACAGTGAGCACTCCCGGCGAAACGTTCGCCACACGACCGAACTGGCTCACCGTTCCACGGCCGGAAGCTTGCAGGGAGATATGAATGTCATCGGTAACCGATGCCGAGGCTAGGCGCTCGGTGCGATTGATGACAATGGCTTGATCGGTCACGCCGGCGATACTCACGTCGGGGCTGAGCTGGCGCATATCGAGTGACGCAGTGAAGTCTTGAGCGGACTGCTGAATCGACAGCGGAACAAAGCTGGCGCTCGCAATATCGCGCCACTCATCGGTGTTGCTGGCGATGATTCTGCCCACGGGTGCCTAACTGATTTCTACTGCCGGGTCGTGTGCTCAGTATCCCGAATATTCAATGTCGGCGATAGAGCGGCTGCACAAAATGCCGAATTTCGTGCCAGCGATGCCGAGATGCTCGGGCACCCCGGTCGTAGCCTGACGACACCGTTCATATCAATTGAACCTCAACGAGGAGGAATCATGGGCCAGCAGATTCGTGTGGCAGCAGTTCAAGCCGAGCCAGTATGGCTCGATCTCGACGGAACCGTCGACAAGACCATCGCCATCCTGGAAAAAGCGGCGGCCGACGGCGTCGAACTCATCGCTTTTCCTGAAACGTGGATTCCGGGCTACCCGCAGTTCTTGTGGACGGTCCCCGTGCCCGAGCAGATGCCTTACGTCGGTCGTTACCACGAGAACTCACTGTCGGTCGATAGCCCGCAGATGATGCGCATTCGAGAGGCCGCACGCGACAACAAGATCGCCATTGTGATGGGCTACAGCGAGCGCGCCTTCGGCACGCTCTACATGGCACAGACGGCCATCGGCTCGGCCGGACAGATTCTTCTTCACCGCCGCAAGCTCAAGCCCACGCACGTCGAGCGCACGCTCTTTGGTGAGGGCGACGGCTCTGACATCAAGGTCGTCGACACGGAGTTCGGTCGTCTCGGTGCCCTCAACTGCTGGGAACACCTGCAACCGCTGACAAAGTACGCGATGTACGCGCAGAACGAGCAGATTCACGTCTCGGGATGGCCGAACTTCGGCTGCCTCGACATGGTGCCAGCACTGAGCCACGAGGCAAACGTCTTTGGCGCATCCAAGGTCTACGCGCTGGAGGGAAGCTGCTTCGTCTTGGCATCGACGCAGATGATGAGCGACGAGGGCGCCAAGGTTTTTGCCCTGGCGGACGGCTCGATCTCGCCGATCTACAACGGCGGTGGCGGTTATGCGACCATCTTTGGGCCTGACTCCTCAGTGATTTCTACCCCACTCGCACCTGATGTTGAAGGTTATGTCACGGCCGACATCGACCTGGCAGCCATCGCCTACGCCAAGAACGCAGCCGACCCGGGCGGACACTACAGCCGCCCCGACGTGACCCAGTTGATTTTCAATAACGCCTCACAACGCGTGGTCATCGGAGACGGCCAGTTCGGCACGGAGGTCTCGTTCCCTGAGATATCGGCGGTCGACTAGTGGTTCACCACAATCCCCCAAGCCGCAAGCCCCACGACTGGGTGCCTCCTGTTCCGGCTTTCTCAGCAAAAATCGACGGGCCAGTCACCATGGCCTACTACGGCGTTCAAGACCGAGCCGGCACCGGCGCGACTATCGCCGAGTTTCAATCCTGGATTTCCTCGCTCGCTGACGGAGTCGAGGCACCCGACGTCGTGGAATTCGCCGACTACACCGATGAACGAGATTTCTACACATGGGTTGCCATGCTCTACTGGCGCGATCGGTCGGAATCATTCGCTCGCTGGCAGTCGCGCCCGGACCACGACGCATTCTGGTTGAGTAGTGAGCGCGAAAGTGGCGACGCCGGATACTTTCGTGAGGTTTTTCACGTACCAAACGAACGTCTGGAGACGCTCTACTCCGACCAGTCAATGAGTGTCGGCTCAGGGGCGGGGCTCGGCAGCCACGACGGCCCGATTCAGTCGCACAACTACTGGGGGTCGATGCGCGATCGTATTCCCGGTTCATCATCCGACGACTACGCCGGCGGCTTTCAACTCACGCATCAGCCACAAGCCCAAACCGCAGGACTCGGCGAGCGAGTGATTGCTTCGGGCATCGAAAACTTGGCCACGATTCGTTCGGGCGAGCTGTATGACGGACTCGAAGGTCGCGAAAAGGAGGTCTACGAGGCTGAGCTCGAACCCTCGGTGCGCGAAGGCATGCGTTACCTTCGGGACAACCCCGTAGCCAGCGGCTGCCTGTCGTGCCGACACATGGATGAGACGACCGGCGCCGGTGAGCGCATCCCTCGGGCCTTTGCCGTGGCGCACTTCGACACCCTGACACGCCTCGAAGACTGGTCAGAATCGCACCCGACCCACCTGCGTATATTCGGCCGCTTCGTTGAGCTCGCGCAGGAGCTGCGGGGCAACGTTCGCCTGCGCTTGTGGCACGAGGTCGTCGTGACGCGGGCGAGTATGCAGCACTTTGAATATGTCAACTGTCACCCGCTCACCGGCTTTCTGCCCTACTCGCCCACCCTCACCGTTTTGACACCAACCCGCTAAAGAAAAGAAGAAAAAATGATCGATTTCGAACTCAGCCCCGAGCAGCGCAAGCTGCAGCTGGATGCACGCGCCTTTGCCGCGAAGCATCTCACCGACCTGCGCGCCAAGATGGTCGGCAAAGACGCCGCCGGACGCTTCGAGGTGACAAAGGATGCCTACGAAGCTGCAGTGAAGGCCGGATATCTCAAGCTCCAGGTGCCCCCGCCCTTGGGTGGAACGATGAACAGCCTGGTTGACGTTGCCATCGTCGCCGAGGAGCTCATCGCTGTCGAGTCGAGCCTTCCGCTGTCGGTTCTCTCGACCGGGCTCGGCATCATGGGCCTGCTCTTCTTTGGCAACCCAGACCAGTACGAGAAGTTCCTTCCCCAGTTCGTCAACGGCGAAGGCGCGCCACTGGCCGGCCTGTCGTTCAGCGAGCCGCACGGAACCGCCAACTACCACAACACCGACCCCTCAAAGGGATTCGCAACCAGCGCAGTCCTCGAGGGTGACGAGTGGGTCATCAACGGTCGAAAGATCTGGACCCCTCACGCTGCCGGATGGGGCGGTCAGCACGCTGACCTTCTCGCCGTCGCTGCACGCGTTGGCATGGACAAGCCGCCGCAGGAGTCGCTGTCAATGTTCCTCGTGCCCGGCAAGACCCCCGGCATCACGATTGAAGAAAACATCGAGACCGTCGGTCAACCGGGTGCCGAGGTGTGTGTCGTCCGCTACGAGAACGTGCGCGTGCCTAAGGAAAACCTGCTCGGCAACGTTGGCGACGGAATCCTGATTGCAGAGACGGCGTTCACAGCAACCGCCGGTCTGGTCGGCGCGATGGCCGTGGGCGTGGCACGTAAGGCGTTCAGCATCGCACTCGAGTTCGCTCGTACCGAAACCCGCGGTGGATCGGTACCGATCATTCAGCACCAGAACGTGGCCACAATTCTGTCTGACATGAAGGCCAAGATTGAGGCCGGGCGCTACCTCACCTGGAAGGCCTGCTGGAACTTCGACCGCTCCATGGGACGCAGCCAAGAACTCAGCCTCATCAACAAGGTGTTCACCTCCGAACTCATGATTGGCGTCATCACCGACGCCATGCGCGTCGTCGGTGTCGAGGCCTACAAAGAGAAGACCGGGCTGATGGAGCTTCTGCAGGATGCAATGGCCTACCCGCTGTTCGACGGCGGTAACGTGGGCGTGCGTCGCCTGCAGCTGCAGCGCGTGCTTTCGGCTCCCGAGTACGACCTCATGGCGGCAGCGGAAGGTATTTTCTAATGGCAACTTCGATCACCCTCGTTGGCGGACCCACGGCTCTCATTGAGGTCGACGGGCTCACCGTGCTCACCGATCCCACCTTCGACGCTCCGGGTGAGTACCCGATTCCCGGCGGCGTTCTGGTGAAGACGGCTGGCCCTGCAATCGCAGCTGCCGACCTACCGGCGATTGACCTGGTGACGTTGTCACACGCGCATCACCCCGACAACCTTGATGTCTCCGGCGCCGAGGTTGTCGCGACGGCTGCGAAAGTCGTTGGCACTCCGATGGCTCAGTCGCAGATCGCGTCAGTGACAGCACTTGAACCGTGGGCGTCGACGAAGGTGAGCGCATCCAACGGTCGCGAGTTCGTCGTCACGGCGGTGCCCGCTCGTCACGGCCCTGTCGGTTGTGAGGAAATCACCGGCGACGTCTCTGGATTCGTTCTCGAGTCAGCAGGCTCACCCACGATCTACGTCAGCGGGGACAACGCCGCCGTAGAGCTTGTCGACCTGATCGCTGAGCGTTTTCCGGCAATCGACATCGCCGTACTCTTCACAGGTGCCGCGCGAGTCGGTCTATTCGACAACGCGCCCCTGACGCTCACCGCTGACATGGCGGCCGAGGTCGCTGGCAAGCTGCCACAGGCGAAGGTGTTCCCGGTGCACTCGGAAGGGTGGGCGCACTTCAGCGAAGACCGCGCGCTGCTCGAGGGAGCATTCGCAAGAGCCGGGCTCAGTGCGCGACTAGTCCTCGCTCAGCCCGGCGAGCGCGTTCTCTTCTAGCTCACGCTCGCGGCGATCGCGCACCAGGCGGTACCAGACGTAGAAAGCGAAGCCAGCGAAAACCGTCCACTCGATGGCGTAAAAAATGTTGAGCCAGTTGTAGGTGCTGTCACTGACCGGTGGGGTTGAGTCAATCTTGACCAGCCCCTCCGGTGGCACTGAGGCAACCAGATAACCGGTGTACATCAGGCGGTTCGATTCGGGCCACACGTTGAGTAGGGCAGCAACCGACATCGTGGTCATCGACAGCGGGTCAGCACCATCAGGTGGCACGGTTGGTGCTTCTGACGGCATGAATCGGCCCGTAATTTCGTGCCCGATCAGTGTGCTGGCCGTCGGTTGCATGCGGTCGCGCACGGCAGTCACGGACTCCAACGTCGGAGCCCATCCAAGCGCCTCGGCAAGTTCGCCCTCGGGCGTGGTGAATCGACCCACCAGCCAGTAACCCTTCTGTCCACCGTTCATTCGATCGCCGAGAATGACGAGGGTGTTTGTATCAAGGCCGCCGCCAACTGATGCCATGTGCCCGGCAGCGCGCTCATCGACAATTCCGCCGGGCTTTGCCAGCGTCGACAGCGGCACGACGGTTTCAGTCTGGTGATCCGTGTTTTGGCCCGAAATGACGGCACGCTCGAGTTGCCACTTACCTAAGAACGCAAAGACAGCCGCTACAGCCATCACCAGCAGGAGTGCGGCAATCCACTGAGGGCGACGAGCGACCTGCCAGAACGTGGGCTGGGTCATTCGCCCACTCGAATGCCGTCAGAGATGGCGTGCCAGATGGCCACGGCGCTCTCGTCGTCTTCCTGCCTGTGGGCAGCGTGCTCTGCCTCGACGACCCCGAGGTACGAGCGGAGTTCGGCTTCGGTGCGAGCTGCATCCCAGCCGAGCTCGGCGGCCATGAGTTTGGCGACCACTGTCGCGGCCGCGGCACCGGCATCCCGGGCTTCGAAACTCATGCGAGTGCGACGCGCAAGAACATCGTCGATGTGCAGAGCACCTTCGAAACGCACCGCATAAACTGCCTCGGCAACCAGGTAATCCCGCGATCCGGGCAGGTAGGCGGCGAGCGCGGGGCTCGAAGCGGTGATCTCGGCGATCTCGGCGGCCATCGAGCCGTAACGGTTGAGTAGGTGCTCGACCTGAGCCACGGTGAGGTTCCACTCGGCGGCGAGCTGATCGCGCTGGTTCCAGCGAGCCTTGTATTCGGCAGCGCCCAACAGCGGCACTGATTTGGTAATCGATTCGGCGACGACTTCAGGCAGGTTAGCGACAGCGGCATCCACCACGTCTTTGGCCATCACGCGGTAGGTGGTCCATTTGCCGCCGGCGATAAGCACGAGTCCGGGCTCGGCCTGCGAGACCACGTGCTCACGCGAAAGCTTGGTGGTGTCGGCGTCTTTGCTGGCCAAAAGCGGGCGAAGACCCGCGTAGACGCCCACGATGTCGTCATGCGTGATGGGCTCTTCGATTACCGCGTTGATGTGGCCCAGGATGTAATCGATGTCGGCCGAGGTGGCCACGGGGTGCGCCAGATCGAGGTGCCAGTCGGTGTCGGTCGTGCCGATAATCCAGAAGCGACCCCAGGGAATCACAAACAGCACACTTTTTTCAGTGCGCAACAGTAGCCCCATGGTCGACTTGAATTTGTTCTTGTCGACCAGGATGTGAACACCCTTGGATGCCCGAACTTTGAGTCGCCCGGCATTTTCGCCCACCATCTGTTGGGTCTCGCCGGTCCAGACTCCGGTGGCATTGATGACCTGGCGGGCCCGAATCTCGAGCGTTGTGCCGGTCTCAAGGTCACGTGCAACAACGCCAACAACGCGATCACCGTCGCGCAGGAACGATTCGACTTTGGTGCGATTGGCCACGAGCGCGCCGTAGTGCGATGCCGTGCGCACAAGGTTGATGACGTACTTGGCATCGTCTACGCGACCGTCGTAGTAGTACATACCTCCGACCAGGGCATCCTTTTTGATGCTCGGTGCAGCGAGTTCGATCTGGCGCTTCGACAGGTGCTTGTGGTGCGGAACACCGGGGTTGCTGCCGCCGGCATACGAGAGCCCGTCGTAGAGCATCATGCCCGCGCCAATGTACGCGCGCTCCCACACGGGGTGCGTCGTCGGGTACAAGAAACGGATAGGTTTCACGAGGTGCGGCGCAAGGTGCTTGAGAAGAAGACCGCGCTCGGTCAGCGCCTCTTCGACGAGGTGAAAATCGAGCTGCTCGAGATAGCGAATACCACCGTGAACCAGCTTCGACGACTTGCTCGAGGTTCCGCTGGCGAAGTCTTGAGCTTCGACCAGACCGACTTTCAGGCCCCGCGTCGCTGCGTCGAGGGCTGCGCCCGAGCCAACGATTCCGCCACCGATGACGAGAATGTCGAGCTCGATTGAGCTCATCTGCTTGAGAGCGCTCGCGCGAGCGGCCGCGTTGAGGCGGTCGGTCGGCACGAACGCAGCCGTGGTCATGAGACGACCGCTACCTCAACCCGCTGGAACTCTTTGAGATCGGAGTAACCGGTTGTCGCCATGGATCGACGCAGCGCGCCGATCACGTTTGCAGTTCCGTCGGCAACAGTCGCCGGGCCAAAGAGCAACTGCTCGAGCGGTGCGACCTGACCCACGTTCACGCGGTGACCGCGAGGAAGCTCTTCATGATGGGCTTCGGAACCCCAGTGCCAGCCGGCACCCGGAGCGTCAGTGGCGCGGGCAAGCACAGCACCCAGCATGACCGCGTCAGCGCCGCAAGCGATGGCCTTAACCACGTCGCCAGCAGTGCCCAGACCACCGTCGGCGATGACATGCACGTAGCGGCCGCCCGACTCATCCATGTAGTCGCGGCGAGCGCCAGAAACATCAGAGATTGCCGTGGCCATGGGCACGTGGATGCCCAGAGCGCTGCGCGTGGTCGAAGCAGCTCCTCCACCAAAGCCGACAAGCACCCCAGCCGCACCGGTTCGCATCAAGTGAATCGCGGAGCGATAGGTCGCTGCACCCCCGACGATCACAGGCACGTCGAGCTCGTAGATGAACTTCTTCAGATTGAGCGGTTCGTGGCTGGTTCCCACGTGCTCGGCCGAAACGGTCGTTCCGCGAATGACGAACAGGTCAACTCCGGCACCCACAACGGTCTCGTAGAACTCTTGTGTGCGCTGGGGCGAAAGTGCGGCGGCGACAGTGACGCCTGCGGCTCGAACCTCGGCCAAGCGAGCCTTGATCAGCTCAGGCTTGATGGGCTCGGCATAAATCTGCTGCATTCGAGCGGTTGCCTTGTCGGCCGGCAAAGAACGGATTTCAGTCAGCAGCTTTTCGGGCTCGTCGTAGCGAGTCCAGACGCCCTCAAGGTTGAGTACTCCGACTCCACCGAGTTTGCCCATGGCGATCGCCGTCGCCGGCGAGACAACAGAGTCCATCGGTGCTGCCAGAACAGGGATGTCGAACTGGTAGGCGTCAATGGTCCAGCTGACCGAAACGTCATGCGGGTCGCGGGTGCGGCGTGTAGGAACGATGGCGATGTCGTCAAAGTTGTATGCGCGGCGGGCACGCTTGCCGCGACCGATCTCGATGTCACTCACGATGGAGCCTACTTTCGGTAGTTCGGGGCCTCGACGACCATCTGGACATCGTGCGGGTGCGACTCTTTGAGACCGGCCGGCGTGATGCGAACAAACTTGCCCTTGGTCTTGAGCTCATCGATGGTTCGAGCTCCCACGTAGAACATCGACTGACGCAAGCCGCCCACGAGCTGGTACGCCACTGCCGAGAGCGGGCCGCGGTAGGCCACTCGACCCTCGATGCCCTCGGCGATGAGCTTGTCGTCGGAGGGAACATCCGACTGGAAGTAACGGTCTTTCGAGTACGACGTGCGCTCACCGCGAGTCTGCAGTGCTCCAAGCGAACCCATGCCGCGATACATCTTGTACTGCTTGCCACCCTCAAACACGAGGTCTCCGGGGCTTTCGTCGCAACCGGCAAATAGCGAGCCGAGCATGACCGACTCGGCGCCGGCAACAAGTGCCTTGGCGATGTCGCCCGAGTACTGCAGTCCGCCGTCGGCGATGACCGGAACACCGGCCGGACCAGCAGCTTTGGCTGCCTCGTAGATTGCCGTGACCTGGGGTACACCCACACCGGCAACCACACGAGTGGTACAGATGGAGCCGGGGCCGACGCCCACCTTGATTGCGTCTGCGCCCGCGTCGACGAGTGCCTTGGCGCCGTCGAAAGTGGCGACGTTTCCGCCGATGATGTCGATGTGCGCAAATGACTTGTCGGCCTTGAGGCGCTTAATGACGTCGAGCACTCCGGCTGACTGGCCGTTTGCAGTGTCAACGACGAGCACGTCGACACCAGCGTCGCGCAGTGCACCCGCGCGGTCCCAGGCGTCACCGAAGAAGCCCATAGCAGCGCCAACGCGCAGACGACCGGCCTCGTCTTTGGTTGCGTCGGGGTAGCGCTCTGACTTGTCGAAGTCTTTGGTGGTGATGAGGCCGGTGAGAACACCCGAGCCGTCAACGATGGGAAGTTTCTCGACCTTGTGCTTGGCGAGCAAGGCAACGGCCTCTTCGAGGGTCACTCCCGGGCGGGCGGTGACAAGGTTGTCGCGGGTCATGACGTCGCTGACCTTGAGACGCAGCTTGTCTTCGAACGACAAGAACTTCATGTCGCGATTAGTGATGATTCCGACGAGCTTGCCGCCGGCATCCACGACTGGAACGCCGCTGACGCGGAACTGTCCGCACAGGGCGTCGACCTCAGCCACGGTTGCCTCGGGGCTGGTGGTAATTGGGTTGGTGATCATGCCCGACTCGCTGCGCTTGACCTTGTCGACCTGTGACGCCTGATCTTCAATCGAGAGGTTGCGATGCAAGATGCCCAGACCGCCCTGACGCGCCATGGCGATAGCCATGCGAGCCTCGGTGACGGTGTCCATCGCGCTTGAAACCAGCGGCTTGGAGAGCGAAATACGGCGGGTCAGGCGCGAAGTGGTGTCGGCCTCGCTGGGGATGACATCGGTGTAGCCGGGAAGCAGCAGCACGTCGTCGTAGGTCAGGCCAACAAACTCAAACGGATCCGGCTGACTCATCAATTCCCTCTCGTGTTTCTGAGATAAAAGTCTATCCGCCAATCGCGGTGGCTTCTGCCTCGGCACTTTGCGAGCGACCCCGTCGCGTGGCCCTGAAAATGTCGATCGTCAGAAACACCAGCGCAATCCAAATGAACATGAAACCGGCCCATCGGCTGGCCGACATTTGCTCGTGAAAAACGAAGATGCCCAGCAAGAATGACGACAGCGGAGTGAAGTACTGAATCAACCCAATCCAGGTCAGCGGAATGCGCTTGGTGCCGGCAGCAAACAACATCAACGGGATGGCCGTGAGGGCGCCCGAACAGATAATGAGAATGGCATGCGCGGGGCCGAGCGTAAAGGCGCTGAGTCCTCCAAAGACGCCCACCAGAATGAGCTGAACGATGGCCACCGGCAAAACCCATGCTGTCTCGATCGCGAGACCTGCCACTGCTCCGACTCGGTCACCGACTCGCTTCTTGACGAATCCATACAGGCCGAACGAGAACGCGAGAGTCAGGGCAATCCACGGCAGCTGACCGTAAGCGAAGGTCAGCACAACAACGGCGACCAGGCCCAGGCCCACGGCCGTCCACTGCATCACGCGAAGTCTCTCGCGGTAGATGGTCACGCCAAGGGCCACCGTTATCAGCGGGTTGATGAAGTAGCCCAGCGAGGTCTCAATGACCTTGTTTTGATAGACCGCGAGAATAAAGATTTCCCAGTTGATAAAAATTAAAAACCCGGATGCGCCCAGCATGAACAGCACGCGCGGAGTTCGCAGCACGGCGACAATTTTGTGCCAGCCGCGCGTGATCGCGACGAGTATCGCGCTGAACAGCAGTGAGAAGATCACTCGGTACGAGACGACCTCGAAGGGGTTCGCAGGCATGAGCGCCATGAAGTACAGCGGAAAAAGGCCCCAGACGGCGTAGGCGCCGAGTGCATAGGTGAGCCCAACGCGATAAGGGGATCGGGTGCTCACCTTTCGAGACTAGCTGTCGAAATGTGTGACCTGTGGCCAGGGCGTGGTCGGGCGTCGGGGAAATTGGCGTAGCCAATGGGGCCCCGCGGGCGGGGCCATAGAGTCACCATTTCGACAGCGCACATCAACGCAAAAGGGGAGCCGGTTTCCCGACTCCCCTTCTGTGCGTAGGTGTGGTTATGCAACCACGACGGCAAGCACGTCACGAGCTGACAGCACCAGGTACTCAACACCTGCGTACTTCACCTCGGTTCCGCCGTACTTCGAGTAGATGACCTTGTCACCGACTGCGACGTCAAGCGGAATGCGGTTGCCGTTGTCGTCAACACGACCCGGACCCACGGCGAGAACGATGCCCTCCTGGGGCTTCTCCTTCGCGGTGTCAGGGATGACAAGACCCGACGCGGTGGTCTGCTCGCCATCTGCGGGCTGAACGACAATGCGATCTTCGAGCGGCTTAATTGCTACCGACACGGTTGACCTCTTTCTTGATCTAGGGCACTTGACTGAAGTTTTTGAATTAGCACCCGAGGTGCTCGAGTGCTAATGACAAGCTTACGACACTTCAGCAACTAGCGTTGTCGTATGGACCTGCAGGAGCTCAGAACACTGTTCACGCCAGAGGCGTTGACACTTCTTGCGAGCCTGCCGCCCTACGAATCCAAGGCGGACGTCGTGCGCCTGGTCGCCGATCTACGCAAGCAGGGCCACTCCGCTGAGCTCGTTTCTGCGGTGCTTACTCAGGCCAGACTTCGTTCCAAAGCCGAGCTCAAGTTCGGCGACTTTGCGAGCGAGATGCTGTTCACCGAGGCCGGGCTCGAGCAGGCCACACGCCTGCAGGTTGCCGCGTTGCATGCTGGTCGCTACCGAGTCGCCGGTATTGAAAGAGTCGCCGACCTAGGTTGTGGCTTAGGCTCGGATGCCCTGGCAATGTCCGCGCTAGGTATCGCAGTGACCGCCGTTGAGCGTGACGAGGTAACGGCTTCCCTCGCCGCCTACAACCTGGCCGCGTTCGACCAAACACAGGTCGTGCACGCCGACGCCATCGAGGTCGACCTTTCAGGTGTCGGCGGGGTGTTTCTCGATCCCGCCCGGCGCACGAGCGGCCACAGCAACACCTCGCGCGTCTCGAGCGACGACTACTCCCCCAGCCTTGAGTTCTGTTTCGGCGTCGCCGCCGAACTTCCCACCGGAATCAAGTTCGGCCCCGGCCTCGACCGCGACCTCATTCCCGACAACTGCGAGGCGCAATGGGTCTCGGTCAACGGCGACCTCGTCGAGATGGGCCTGTGGTTCGGCCCGCTGGCGCGGCCAGGCATCGCGCGTGCGGCACTGCTGCTCGACGCGAACGGCATGCATGAGATGACCGGGTCATCGGATGCCCCTGACGAGGCCGTCAGCCCACTCGCGCGCTACCTGTATGAACCCGATGGTGCGGTCATTCGCGCGAGGCTGATCGGTGACTTGGCCAGAGCGCTGGGGGCGCATCCGTTTGCCGACCAGATTGCGTATCTGTCGAGCGATGAGCTTGTCGCCACCTCGTTCTCCCACGCTTTCGAGGTCGAAGCGGTCTTGCCGCTGGACGTGAAAACACTGGCGGGCGAGATGAAGGCACGCGACATCGGAACGCTCGAAATCAAGAAGCGCGGGGTCGACATCGACCCTGCGGAGTTCCGCAAGAGGCTCAAACTCAGCGGTTCTGGTTCGGCCGTGCTCTTTCTCACCCGTGTGGGGGAGGAACGAAAAGCCCTGCTGGCGAAACGCCTTTAGACGCCCAGAGCGTTATCGAAGTACATGCTGCCGTTGTGGTTCATCCATGTAGCGCCGTAAGCCACGATGACAACAACGGCAATAATGATGCCGAGGATCGCCAGACCTACTTGGATGTAGCCCATGATGAGCGCGGCAACCGCGAGACCGTGACCGTCTTCGCCGGTTTTCTTGATCTGGCTGAGTCCAATGTGCCCGAGCACGATTCCCGGAATTGCGGTGATACCCACCACAAAACCGGCCAGTGACAGGATGAACCCGACGAGGGCCATGGTGTTGGTGGACTTCCGTGCAACAACTGTGTTTTCTGACATGCCCTCAGCCTACGCGCGTCAGGCTGGGAATTCTCTGCCCTAGTGAACCTGGATGTGCGTTGCCGGCAGTGTTGAGTCAGCGCCGAAGGACAGGCTTGAGGGCTGAGCGCCATCCATGATGAGCTCGCTGGCCAGGGCGGCAATCATGGCGCCGTTGTCGGTGCACAGGCTGAACTCGGGAATGCGCAGCTCGATGCCGGCGGAGGTCGTGCGCTCGATGGCAACCTCGCGTAGGCGTGCGTTGGCGATCACTCCGCCGCCGAGAAGCAGTCGCGGAACTCCGAGGTCTTTGCACGCGTTAACCGCTTTGGTCACGAGCACGTCAACGACCGCCTCACGAAAGCTCGCGGCAACATCAGCAACCGGAACTTCTTCACGGGCGTCTTTGCGCACCTCAACCCAACGAGCTACGGCCGTCTTGAGCCCGGAGAACGAGAAGTCGTAGCGGTGCGCATCCATGTCTTTGGGCAAACTAAGCCCGCGCGGGAATCGAATCGCCTTGGGATCACCGCCCACTGCTACCCGATCAATTTGCGGGCCGCCCGGATACGGCAGGCCAAGCACGCGGGCGACTTTATCGAATGCTTCACCGGCGGCATCATCAATGGTCTCTCCGAGCATCTCGACGTCGCTGGTCAGATCACGCACGAGCAAGAGGGATGTATGACCTCCTGATACGAGCAGTGCGATGGTCGGGTATTCGAGCGGGCCGTCTGCTCCAAGAACATCGGCGCCGACGTGACCCACGAGGTGATTGACCGCGTAGAGCGGCTTGTCGAGCGAAAGTGCCAGTGCCTTCGCCGCACCCACGCCGACCATCAACGCACCGGCCAGGCCCGGTCCGCTGGTGACGGCGACGGCATCGAGGTCGTCGAGGGCGATGCCGGCACGTGCAACGGCCTCGCGAATCGTCGGCGCCATTGCCTCGAGATGCGCACGGGCAGCCACCTCCGGAACAACACCACCGTATCGTGCGTGCTCGTCCATCGAACTGGCAATCACGTTGGCGAGCAGTTGGCGACCGCGCACGATTCCGATGCCGGTCTCATCGCAGCTGGTTTCGATACCAAGTACCAGCGGGTTCTCACGGTTGAAGGATTCGCTCAACAGGCACCATCCTTGGGCCATTCGCCGATGGCCTCAGAACCAATCGGACCGAGTGAGCGAGTAGCAGGGCCGCCGGGCACGGGCTCAAGTTTCATCACCACAGCATCAACGTTGTCGGGCTGGTAGTACCCCTCGCGAACACCGACCTCGTGAAAACCGAGTGCCCGATACAGGCCGATGGCCACCGGGTTGTCGGCGCGAACCTCGAGAAACAGGCGGGTCGCACCGCGACGACCGGCCTCGGCGATGAGGTCTGCCATCATCACTCGTCCCAGCCCGCGCGAGCGAACTGTGGGCGTCACGGCGATGGTCTGAATGTCGCCCTCGCCAGAGCCAGCACCGCAGAGCAGACCTGCGTATCCCACAATTTGATCAGTGGCGACGAGCTCGCCGACGAGGTAGTAACAGTTAGCATCGAGCATGTCTCGGCGCATGGCCTCAGCCGACCACGCTTCGCGCTCAAAGACTGCCCGCTCAATGGCCATGATGCCGTCGAGATCGTCAACCGTCGCAAGGCGCACGTTCACACCCGCTGCTTGCGCAATCACTTCGCTTTCGTCGCTCATGAGTTCACCCGCTTCGGGGCGCCGGGCATGGTCACATCGGGCGAGCGCAGATAGAGCGGCTCGAAGTGCTCGAACTCGAGACCGGCGGCTAGGCGTCGGGCAGCGATGATTCCCAGCAGCCCGGCACTAACTTCGGATGCATCCCAGCGGGTGAGAGCTCGGCCCTCAAAATCCACTGGAACTTCTTCGGGCCTGCTCAGCGACGGGCCGGCGACTCGGTTGGGCAACCCGTGCGAGCACCAGCCGTCGTAAATTGACCAATAAAGTTCTCGGCGTCGGGCATCCGTGACCACAATCACCGGGCCGTCAACCTCTTCGAGTGCGTCAAAACCGATGGCGTCGTGACTAACTACCGGCAACAGCGGGATGCCCCGACCAACGGCAAAGGCGCTAGCCGCGGCTAGCCCCACCCGAAGTCCCGTGAACGGACCCGGGCCAACGCCTGCGACGACCGCTGTCACGTCTGCCGCGCTCGCGCCCAGCTCGGTCAGGCACGACTCCATGAGCGAGCCGATGACCTCCGCGTGCTTCATGGTGTCGGCGCTCGAGCTTTCGAACGCGCCAGGGATTCCCTCGACGCGTGTCAGCGCGACGCTCGATCCGGCCGAGGTGTCAATCGAGAGCAACATGACTAGGCCGCCTCAATTGAGAGGGCGCTCCAGCGAGACCCGTGAGCGTTGAGGGTTACAGTGCGCTCTTCGACCGTCTCGTCGGCATCGAGTTCGCCAGCGACAGCGCCCTCCGGGCGGGCAATGGTGACATCGAGCCAGGCATCAGTGATGCCGTCGAGCATTCCAGCACCCCACTCCACCACGACTACGGAGTGCGCGAAGTCAATGTCGAGGTCGTCGAGCTCACCGGCCGACGAGAGTCGGTAGGCGTCCACGTGAACCAGCGGTGGGCCATCCACCAGACTCGGATGCGTGCGAGCGAGCACAAAAGTGGGGCTTGTGACCGGACCTCGAACCTGCAATCCCTCGCCGATTCCGCGCGTGAGTGTTGTTTTTCCTGCGCCGAGTGGACCGGTCAACACGAGCAGGTCACCAGCACGCAACTGAGCGCCCAAGCGCTTGCCCAGCGCGTGCATTTCTTCTGGCGTTGCCACCAATGCTGTCGTTACGGGCATCAGTCTTACTCGACGAAAACCGGAGTGAGGCGACCGCCGATACCCGTCACGATTTCGTACGCGATCGTGCCACAGGCTCGTGCCCAGTCAGCGGCAGAGGGCTCACCGCGAGCGGGGTCACCAAAAAGCACAACCTCGTCACCGAGAGTGAGTGAGGCGTCTCCGACGTCGACTAAAAACTGATCCATGGCCACGCGGCCGCTGATGCGGTAGCGGTCACCGTTAATCTCAACGGGAGCACTGTCGCTCGCAGAGCGCGGCACGCCCTCTCCGTATCCGATCGGAACAAGGGCCAACGTGGATTCTTTGGTGGTGCGGTAGACGTAGTCGTAGCTCACGCCCGTTCCAGCGGGCACACGCCTGACAGCCGAAACGCGGCCGCGAACGGTCATAACCGGGCGCAAGCCCCACGATTCGCTTGTGCGTTCGTCTTGCGGAGACAGGCCGTAGGCGGCAATGCCGAGGCGCACCATGTCGTAGCGCATCGATGGATTCGTCATCGCTGTGAGTGACGAAGCGAGGTGTCGAATCTCGGGATTCAGTCCTGCCTCGCGAGCCAACGCAATCGCACGCTCGAACTCGACCTGCTGAGCGTTGTCGTCTGCCTCACTGGTGTTCGACAGGTGCGAGAAGATTCCCTCAACGACAATGTGACCCGCGGACTGCATCTCGACGGCACGCGCAAAAACCCCCGGCCACTCCGCCGGCGCGAAACCATTGCGGCTCAGCCCGGTGTCGACTTTCAGGTGCACACGTGCGGGCGCACTGGCGAGCGAACCGGCGAGAGCAACGGCTTCAAGTTTGGCGACCGAGGTAATGCCCACGGTGATGTCGGCGGCCACCGCCGACACAAAGTCTTCGGCCGGGGCGTGAAGCCAGGCAAGGATGGGCGCGGTGATACCCGCTGCCCGCAGCTCGAGCGCCTCAGTGATGTCGGCCACACCGAGCCAGTCGGCCCCACCAGCGAGGGCTGCCTGCGCGCAACGCACCATGCCGTGCCCGTAGGCATTGGCCTTGACGACAACCATCGTGTGAGCAACACCCATCTGAGATCTCAGGTGTTCAACGTTTGCGCGTAGGGCGGGAAGGTCAATGACGACCTCGCGGAACGGGCCAACAGGTGGCAACTGTGTCAGCTCACTCATGCGGCACCTCCCTCGGCCACTACGAACGCTACCGCTTGACCACCATCGTGGGACAGCGACAGATGCACACTCGTGACACCTTTATCGGCAGCCAGCCTGGCGGCTTCACCCGAAAGTTCGAGGCTGGGCGCAGTGCCCTCAGTGGGACCAACGCTCATGTCGTGCCAGCCCATGGCCCCCGATCCGCCCATCGCCTTGATGAAGGCCTCTTTCGCGGCAAAGCGAGCGGCCAGCGAGTTCACCGGCAGCGAGCGCTCGACGTCAGTAAAGAGACGCCCGGCGAGCGCGGGAGTGCGCTCGAGCGAGGCTTCAAAGCGGGCGACATCAACGATGTCGACTCCGACTCCGATAATCATCGCTACTCGACCGTCACCGACTTGGCAAGGTTGCGCGGCTGGTCGACGTCGAGCCCCTTGGCGTCGGCGAGTTCCATCGCAAAAATCTGCATGGGCACGACCGCCAGAAGCGGCTCGAAGAAGGGGTCAGCCAGAGGAATGCGAATGACTTCGTCGGCGTAGGGAAGAACGGCCACGTCGCCCTGCTCGGCGATAGCAATCACGCGAGCACCGCGAGCGCGAATCTCTTGAATGTTCGAAACGACCTTCGAGTGAATTTCTGCTGAGCCGCGCGGGCTGGGCACAACCACAAAAACGGGCTGGCCGTGGTCGATGAGCGCGATTGGACCGTGCTTGAGCTCACCGGCGGCGAAGCCTTCGGCGTGAATGTAGGCGAGCTCCTTGAGCTTGAGCGCGCCCTCGAGAGCAATCGGAAAACCAACGTGACGACCGAGGAACAGCACGGCGGGCGACTCGGTCATCCACTTGGCAAGCTGGCGAATCTCGGGGCCAACCGTCAGAACCTGTTCGATTTTGCCGGGAAGCGACTGAAGCTCGGCAATGTTGCGAGCAATCTCTTTCTCGGTGAGCGTACCGCGCACCTGCGCGAACTGAAGACCCAGCAAATAGAGCGCGGTGATCTGCGCGACGAACGCCTTGGTCGAGGCAACGGCGACCTCGGGGCCCGCGTGCGTATAGACAATGGCGTCTGACTCGCGCGGGATGGTCGCTCCTTGGGTGTTGCAGATCGACACAGTTTTGGCGCCCTTTTCCATGGCATAGCGCACGGCCATAAGGGTATCCATGGTCTCGCCCGACTGGCTGATCGAAACGACCAGCGTCTGCGGGGTGATGACCGGGTCGCGGTAGCGGAACTCGTGACTGAGCTGCACCTCAACGGGGATGCGCGCCCACTGCTCGATGGCGTAGGCGGCAACCTGGCCGGCGTACGAGGCGGTTCCACAGGCGATCAGGATGATGCGCTGGGTGTTCTTGATGGTGTCGGCGCCGAGCGTTGCCAACTCGGGAATGTCGACCGAAGTCTCGGTGACGCGACCGCGAACGGTGTTGGCCACGGCGTCAGGGTTCTCGGTGATCTCTTTGGCCATGAACGAGGGCCAGCCGCCCTTATCGCTGGCCGAGGCATCCCAGGCAATTTCGAACTCGTCGACCTCGACAGCGTTGCCGGCGAAGTCTGTGACGGTAACGCCCTCGGGGGTGATGGCGACCATCTGGTCTTGGCCCACGGCTGCGGCGCGGTGCGTGTACTCGACGAACGCGGCAACATCCGAGCCGAGAAAGTTCTCGCCCTCGCCGAAACCGATGACCAGCGGCGAGTTATGGCGTGCGGCCAAAATGAGGTTGGGCGAATCCTGGTGAATGGCCAGCACGGTAAACGCCCCCTCGAAGCGATTCACCGCCTGTGCGAATGCGGCGCGGAAATCACCGGTTTGTGCAACGAGGTGACCGAGCAGAACGGCACCGACCTCGGTGTCGGTCTCGCTGAGGAACTCGTGACCGGCTTCGAGCATCTCCTGCTTGATCTCGGCGAAGTTTTCGATGATGCCGTTGTGAATCATGGCGAGCTTGCCACCATCGGCCAGGTGCGGATGCGCGTTCACATCGACAGGAGCGCCGTGGGTTGCCCAGCGGGTGTGGCCGATGCCCGTGTGACCTGCCGCCAGTGGGTGCGCGGTCAGGTGGTCAACCAGAACCTGAAGTTTGCCCGACTTCTTGGCTGAGTCAACAGAACCGCCGTCGGTGATGACAGCAACCCCGGCAGAGTCGTAACCGCGGTATTCCTGGCGCTTGAGCCCGCCCAGAAGCACCTCAATCGTTTGCTTCTGACCGACGTATCCAACAATTCCGCACATATCCTCAAGTTTATGCCACCGCGGGGTGCTCTCCGGTTTGGCACAATGGGTGAGTGAGCTCTTCCTCCCAAACCAGCGCCGGTTCGTCGAGCCCCTTCGTCGAGCTTTCTCGCGCCGACTGGGCGGCCCTGGCTCCCGAGACGAGCCCGCTGCTGAGTGAGGATGTACTCGAAAGCGTTCGGGGCCTGGGCGACCGCCTCGACGCCAGCGAAGTTCTCGAGGTCTACCAGCCGCTCTCGCGCCTGCTCTCGCTCTACGCCGATGGCACCCGCGCATTGCACGAGCGCACCAGCTCTTTTCTACACACCACGGCCCCGCGCACGCCGTTCGTCATGGGAGTCGCCGGCTCGGTAGCCGTGGGCAAGTCGACGGTATCCCGTGTTCTGCAGTCGTTGCTCTCGCGTTGGGAAAACACCCCGCGCGTAGCCCTCGTCACGACGGACGGATTCCTGCACCCCAACGCCGAGCTCGTGCGACAGGGCATCCTGGAGCGCAAGGGATTCCCCGAGTCATACGACCGACGCGCGCTCATGCGATTCGTGAGTGAGATCAAGAGCGGCGCTCCGGTCGTGCACGCGCCGGTCTACTCGCACCTGAGCTACGACATCGTGCACGGTGAAACGATTGCGGTGGAGCAGCCCGATGTACTCATCGTCGAGGGCCTCAACGTTTTGCAGCCGTCCACCGGTGGCATGGCGGTGAGCGACCTCTTTGACGCCAGCATCTATGTGGATGCGCGCACCAAAGATATCGCGCACTGGTACGAGGAGCGCTTTCTCAAGTTGCAACGCGGAGCCTTCGCTAATCCCGACTCGTACTTTCACCGCTACGCCAGCCTGACGGAGCACGAAGCGCGTCAAACGGCTCGCGACATCTGGGAGCGCACGAACGAACCCAACCTCGAACAGAACATTCGCCCGACTCGCTCGCGCGCGACGCTCATTCTGCGCAAGTCGGCCGATCACTCCGTCGACAGCGTGCTTCTGCGCAAGATCTAGAGCGGAAGCGCAGCCTTCACGACGTCGGCCAGCTCGTGCGCGAGCCGATCAGCGGTTGCCTGGTCGGCGGCCTCAACCATGACACGAACCATGGGCTCGGTACCAGAGGGTCGAAGCAGCACGCGACCGGTGCCCGCGAGCTCGGACTCGGCGGCCGCGACGGCATCCGCAATCTGGGTGCTGGCAGCCATAGCGGTGTGGTTCACGCCGCGAACGTTGACCAAAATCTGTGGGTAGACCGACATGACCGAGGCAAGCTCGGCCAGAGTCTTCTTTTGACGAGCCATTTCAGCGACGATGTGCAGGCCGGTCAGAATGCCGTCACCGGTTGTGGCGTACTCGGTCATGATGACGTGACCCGACTGCTCGCCACCGAGTGAGTGGTTTCCTGCTGCCAGCCCTTCGAGAACGTAACGGTCACCCACGCCCGTGGTTTCAACCGTGATGCCGTTCTCCTGCATTGCCTTGTGCAGACCCAGATTGCTCATGACGGTAGCGACGAGGGTGTCATTCTTGAGTTTGCCGCGCTCTTTCATCGCGATGGCAAGGATGGCCATGATCTGATCACCATCGACAACGTTGCCCTGCGCATCCACGGCGAGGCAGCGGTCGGCATCGCCGTCGTGCGCGATGCCCACGTCTGCACCAACCTCGAGCACCTTGGCGGCGAGCAGGTCGAGGTGAGTCGAGCCCACTCCGTCGTTAATGTTTAGTCCGTCGGGGTCAGCGCCGATGAGCGTCACCTTGGCCCCGGCGTCGTTGAAAACCTCGGGGGAAACAGCCGACGCAGCACCGTGTGCGCAGTCGAGCACGACGTGAATGCCGTCAAGTCGGTGCGGAAGGGTGCTCAGCAGGTGCAGAACGTAGCGGTCTTCGGCATCAGCAAAGCGACGGATGCGCCCCACATCGCCACCGACAGGCAAGAGCTTCTCGATGCCGAGGTGCTCCTCGATGCGGTCTTCTACCTCGTCGGGGAGTTTGACGCCGCCAACGGCGAAGAACTTGATGCCGTTGTCGGGTGCCGCGTTGTGCGAGGCCGAAATCATGACGCCAAAGTCGGCGTGAATGTCGGCGACCAAGAATGCTGCGGCCGGAGTCGGAATCACTCCTGCGTCGAGAACATCGATTCCCGAGCTCGCCAAACCGGCTGAAACTGCAGCGGTGAGAAATTCTCCCGAGATGCGTGGGTCGCGTGCAACAACGCCCACCGGACGTCGACCTTCGGCGCGACGCGCATCCGCGTAGCGACCCGAAGTGAGAACCACCGCGGCAGACTGAGCGAGGCCCAGGGCGAGGTCAGCCGTGAGTTCACGGTTTGCCAAGCCCCGGACCCCGTCCGTGCCAAAAAGGCGAGCCATAGCTCTAAGAGCCTGCGAAGACTAACGCTTCGAGAACTGCGAAGCCTTACGAGCCTTCTTGAGACCAGCCTTCTTGCGCTCGATGACGCGAGCGTCACGAGTGAGGAAGCCGGCCTTCTTGAGGGTCGCGCGGTTGCTGTCGCGGTCAATCTCGTTCAGTGCACGAGCAACTGCCAGACGCAGTGCGCCAGCCTGACCCGAAGGTCCACCGCCGGTGATGCGTGCGATGACGTCGTAGCTACCGTTGAGCTCGAGAACCGTGAACGGGTCGGTGATCAGCTGCTGGTGAAGCTTGTTGGGGAAGTAGTTTGCGAACTCACGGTTGTTAACCGTGATTTTGCCAGAGCCGGGGATCAGACGCACGCGGGCAATGGCCTGCTTGCGGCGACCGACGGCTGCGCCGGGAACGGTGAGGTCCTTGCGCGGAGCCTTGACTACTGCCGAAGCAGGGGTCTCGGTGGTGTACTCAGTAGCCTCGGCGGTCTCGTCGAGCTCATCAATGTTTGCCATGAAAATAATCCTTAGTTCTTAGAGCCAGCGCTACTGGGCGACCTGGTCGAGGGTGAATACCTTGGGCTGCTGCGCAGCGTGGGGGTGCTCAGCACCGCGGTAGACCTTGAGCTTGCGCATCTGAGCGCGACCCAGCGAGGTCTTGGGGAGCATGCCACGAACGGCCTTCTCCACAGCGCGCTCAGGGTTCTTCTCGAGAAGCTCGGCGTAGGTGGTTGCCGTGAGACCGCCCGGGTAACCCGAGTGACGGTAGGCGTTCTTGTTGGCCAGCTTGGTGCCGGTGAGGGCAACCTTCTCGGCGTTGATGATAATGACGAAGTCACCCATGTCCATGTGGGGGGTGAACGTTGCCTTGTTCTTTCCGCGGAGGATAGTGGCGGTGTGGGTTGCGAGGCGACCGAGAACTACGTCGGTTGCGTCGATGATGACCCATTCGCGCTTTTGATCAGCGGGCTTGGGCGTGAATGTACGCGTCACAGTATTACTGCCTTCTTTGTCGAAATGAGTGGTTCGTGAATCCCGCTCGGTCGTGACGTTCTTGGCCTAGTGGCAAGAACCCCACCGTTGAGGGCTCAGTTTCGTGCGTCTCGCCTAGGTAGGCAGGGGCACAAGGTTCAAGGCTACGCCATCGACTCGCCGTCGGGCAAATCGCGGCGGCTGCGGGTGAGCTCGGCGCGCGGGCCCAACTCGTCATCTGCCGGGTAGATGACCTCGACGAGGTTCAGTCCGTGAGGCGGCATGACCTTGAACAGTGCCGTTCGCTCGGCGGCATCGCGCACTTCGTCGAGCTCGTGTTGCTGGGCTTTGCCGTTTCCGGCGACGACACAGGCGCCCACGAGCGAACGAACCATGGAGTGACAAAACGCGTCAGCCTGGATGTGGCAGACCACAACCCCCGCAGATTCGCGTCGCCACTCAAACTCTTGCAGCTCGCGAATGGTGGTGGCACCCGGGCGAGGTCGGCAGAACGCCCCGAAATCACGCAGCCCGAGGAAACTCTCGGCGGCAACGTTCATCAGGTCGACGTCGAGCGGCTTCGGAGTCCAGACCGAGCGGTAACGCTCGAGCGGGTTGTACGTTCGAGCGTCGTCTTGCAGTCGGTATTCGTAACGCCTGGCCAGCGGCGAGAAGCGTGCATCGAAGCCCTCTGGCGCGACGCTGGCGCGTTTGAGAACGACATCTGGATCACGCTTGAGGATGCCCGCCAACCGGTTTTCAAATTCCTCCAGATCGAGCGAACCGTCGGCGTTCTCGAAACTGGCGAGCGTGGGCAAGTCGACGTGAGCGACCTGACCCGACGCGTGAACTCCGGCGTCAGTGCGCCCGGCTACGACGAGCCGAGCCGGCTCAGTCAATCGCAGAATCGTGGCGAGGGCTTCCTCGACTACGCCCTGAACCGTGCGCAAATTCGGCTGGATCCCCCAGCCGGCGAATTCCGTGCCGTCATAGGCCAGGTCGAGTCGCAAACGCATGATGTGAGTGTATTCCGTTGCTGGGATGGGCAAAAAGTAAGGGCGCCCGCAGTGCGGACGCCCTTACACAGATGAGTCGATTACTCGGCTGCGGGCTCTTCTGCAGCGGCTTCCTCAGCGGGCGCCTCTTCTGCAACAACCTCAGCAGCAGCCTCTTCGGCGGGTGCTTCGGCCACGGGAGCCTCGTCAACAACGGGCGCTTCTACGCCCTCGCTCTCAACGACGTCTTCAGCAACCTCTTCGGCGACCGCAGCAGCAGCCTTGGGGGCTTCCTGCTTCGGAGCCTTGGCGGCCTCGGCTGCAGCTGCAGCCTTCTTCGCCGAAGGGGTCTTGGTGACAGGCTCGAGCACGAGCTCGATCTGCGCCATGGGAGCGTTGTCGCCCTTGCGGAAGCCGAGCTTGGTGATGCGGGTGTAGCCGCCCTCACGCTCTGCAACCAGAGGAGCGATCTCGGTGAAGAGTATGTGAACGGCCTCTTTGTTGCCGAGGATCGAGAGCACACGGCGACGAGCGTGCAGGTCGCCACGCTTGGCGAACGTTACGAGACGCTCAGCCAGCGGACGAAGACGCTTGGCCTTGGTCTCGGTGGTCTTGATGGACTTGTGGGTGAACAGCGCGGAGGCGAGGTTCGCGAGCAGAAGACGCTCGTGAGCCGGACCGCCACCGAGACGAGGACCCTTAGTTGGCTTAGGCATTTATTTATTTCTCCAGAATCAAAAAAGTCAAAGAACGAAGTGGGCCTAGGCCTGCTCGTCGTCCTCGTAGCCATAGAAGTGAGCACCGTCGAAGCCGGGCACGGAGTCCTTGAGTGAAAGACCCATCTCGATGAGCTTGTCGCGTACCTCGTCAACCGACTTCTGACCGAAGTTGCGGATGTTCATCAGCTGGTGCTCCGACAGGGCAACGAGCTCGCTGACCGTGTTGATGCCCTCGCGCTTGAGGCAGTTGTAAGAACGAACCGACAGGTCCATGTCTTCGATCGGGATCGAAAGCTCGGAGTTCAGCACGGCGTCAACCGGAGCCGGTCCGATTTCGACACCCTCAGCTGCGGTGTTGAGCTCGCGGGCCAGACCGAACAGCTCGGTCAGGGTGCGACCAGCCGAAGCCATTGCGTCACGCGGGGTGATGGCGGGCTTGGTCTCAACGTCGACAACCAGACGGTCGAAGTCAGTGCGCTCACCGGCACGAGTTGCCTCGACGCGGTAGGTCACCTTGAGAACGGGAGAGTAAATCGAGTCGACAGGGATCTGACCGGCCTCAGAGAACTCGTTGCGGTTAAGAACCGACGAAACGTATCCACGACCGCGCTCGATGGTCAGCTCGAGTTCGAACTTGGCCTTGTCGTTCAGGGTGGCGATGACGAGCTCGGGGTTGTGAATCTCGACACCGGCAGGAGCCGAGATGTCAGCGGCGGTCACAACACCAGCACCCGACTTACGCAGGTAAGCAGTGATGGGCTCGTCGTGCTCGCTCGAAACAACGAGCGTCTTAATGTTCAAGATGATTTCGGTGACATCCTCTTTCACACCGGGAACGGTGCTGAACTCGTGCAGAACACCGTCGAGACGGAGGCTGGTAACAGCCGCACCGGGGATCGACGACAGAAGCGTGCGGCGGAGCGAGTTTCCAAGGGTGTAACC
This sequence comes from Aurantimicrobium sp., assembly GCA_024644865.1. Classification (GTDB taxonomy): domain Bacteria; phylum Actinomycetota; class Actinomycetes; order Actinomycetales; family Microbacteriaceae; genus CAIOLM01. The sequence continues at coordinate 860 of JAHEGZ010000003.1, read as the reverse complement.
GAAGCCGGGCTCGAGCGGTTCGATAACGAAACGCGAGCGACGACCTTCTTCGAGGACCTCTTCGGAGAGCGTGGGGCGCTGTGCAATGAGCACTATTTTTTCCTTTCGGCTAAGAGTCCGCTATATGACTCTTGCGTGAGCGATGTATTGAGTTGTGAAACGTGAAAAGTTATTAGACGCGGCGACGCTTGGGCGGACGGCAGCCGTTGTGAGCCTGGGGCGTCACGTCGCTGATCGATCCAACCTCGAGGCCAGCTGCCTGAAGCGAGCGAATGGCGGTTTCGCGTCCCGAGCCGGGGCCCTTTACGAAAACGTCAACCTTCTTCATGCCGTGCTCCTGTGCCTGACGAGCAGCCGACTCGGCGGCCATCTGTGCGGCGTAGGGGGTCGACTTACGCGAGCCCTTAAAGCCCACGTGACCCGACGAGGCCCAGCTGATTACGGCACCAGTGGTGTCAGTGATCGACACGATGGTGTTGTTGAACGTGCTCTTGATGTGGGCCTGACCCACAGCAACGTTCTTCTTGTCCTTTTTGCGCGGCTTGCGAACTGCCGACTTCGGTGCTGCCATTTAAATTCTCCTAAAACCTGTGATGGGAAGGCGCGGCCGCGAGGCTACTTGGCCTTCTTCTTTCCGGCGACGGTGCGCTTCGGGCCCTTGCGGGTACGAGCGTTGGTCTTGGTGCGCTGTCCACGAACGGGCAGGCCCTTGCGGTGACGCAGACCCTCGTAGCTACCAATCTCAACCTTGCGGCGGATGTCGGCTGCTACCTCACGGCGCAGGTCACCTTCGACGCGGAAGTTGGCTTCGATGTAGTCACGAAGTGCAACGAGCTGGTCGTCGGTCAGGTCCTTGACGC
>JAHEGZ010000084.1 GCA_024644865.1 Aurantimicrobium sp. | reverse complement strand
CCACCGTGCTCCCGCTGCCCCCACCTCCTCCAGTGGTATCGACGCGCACGGTTGTTTGCCCGTTGAGTTCGTCATCGGTGGCCGTCAGCGTGACGCCAGTGCCAGCCACGAGGTTCAGCGCGCGCCGCCCAACGGACTCGACGCCGTTGACCCGCACGACCTTCGCAATGATGTCGTCCAGCCAGCTCATCACACGCTCCTGTTTGCGTACTTGAAGCGGACGCCGACTCCGTGGAGCTGAAAGCCGCTTGCGAGGTTGGGCCCATGGACGACCACCTGTACAACGCCCTTGTTCCCGTACCAGGTGTGGCCGCTCGTCAGCAGCTTCTGCAGATAGTCGCCCTCTGCTGCGAAGTTCACCCGCGCGATGCTCTCTGGCGTCATGCCCGTTTGGAACAGAGTCGCACTGAGACCAGCGCGCGTCGAGGGACTCCCAGACTGGACGCCCCACATGGCAATCTCCAGTGGAGTCGAGTACCACGGGAGAGCGAAGTTCACGGTGATGGTGTCGGTCGTTCCCCCGTTGGTGGTGTAGATGCCACCGCCTCCGACTGTGCTCCAGCCTGCCGGAGTCCCCGCGTCAATCAGCGCTTCGTAGCCCGTCTTGGTGAGCCATTGCCCCGCGTTGTAGTCGTCGTCGCAGTCGGCGCGTAGGGCAGCTCGCGCGGTCTCTTCGGCCGCGATGCGGTTGTTCAGGAACCGTGTCCTGTTCGCCAGCCCCTGAATCGGATCGTCAAGACCAGGACCCCCGGCAAGGTCGCCGTCCGAGAAGACGACGATGGGGTCAGTGAAGAGGCTCGTGTCGATGATGTTTGCGGGCATTATGCGGCTCCGATTCGCGCGTAGACTCCAGCAGGCAGCTCGAAGCGTATCTCCGAGCACACCCACACGGCCGGTTTCCACTTCTTAATGACCGCCCGCAGCGTGACGATCTGGGCCGTTGTCATGGGGTAGGCGCCGAAGCGCGTCCCGTCGCCGAAGGTGAAGCTCCCGAACACGGGCCCGGGACTCGTGACCCAATGAGTTCCAAGCGGAAACGTGATGCGGAATCTACGCTTCTCCACTGCGACTCCAGTTCCCGCTGTCTCGTCGGGGTAGTCGATGACTGCTCCTGGGTATCCGGCCGCCGAAAGCTGGGCGAGGATCGTCGCCTCGGTCCCTGCTCGCTGGTAGTCGGGCCACGCCCGCGCGATTCGCGCTTGGTACTGCGCATCGGTCTCGGTGGCGTAGCGCGCCATTCCGACTTCTTCCCCTGCGTACGGGAGGGAGTCCGGCGCAATGGTTGGAGTGTAGACCGGGAAGCCAGACATGATGGCATCGAAGCTCCCCTGGGTCATGGTGTCGCTCAGGACGGCCATGGCCCCCATGAGCCTCTCGCCCCAGTACCCCCGCAGCACGTTCGGCACGAGGGTGGCCATCATTCTCACATAGCTACGTCGCTCAGCCACTCGTCACCGCCGTGAGCACGAGCCCAGTGGACTCGTCGAACCAGTCAACGGGCGGGACCACGAGGGTGAATGGAGGCACCGTGATGTTCCCCGTTGGCGTTGTTAGCGTGACGCCTTGGCATGCTCGCAGGGACTCGAACACGCTCATGATCTCCGACAGCATGAGAATGTTCTGTGGACCAGGAGACGTGTCGAAGCCTCCGAGCGGGATTCGCTTCACGAAGTCATCTAGCTTCTGCTTCAGGCGCGTCTTGAAGTCCTGGAGGTTGCCCGAGTAGTAGACGATCCCCTTGGGTGCCAGGGTGAGTGTGGACGGCGACTTGACCGCGACTTCACTCGTGTCGGTGGTTGGCCTTGGCCATGTCGCGTCTGTGCGGAAGCAGCAGTCCGCGAACTTCGCCTGTGCCGCAGCCAGCTGGGTGGAACCGAGCGTCGAGGCCTTTGCCGAGATGTAGACGTCGACCGTGCCGGGGCCGCGTGGGTGCTGGTCGTGCACTTCGACCTTCTCGACCCCATCGAGACCAAGCGCGATGTGGATGTACCAGTCGTAGATGCGCTCCAGGGAAAGCGTGGCCCACTTCGTCGCGTTGCGACGGCGAAGGTTCTCGTCGCTCTCTTCGTCGACTCCGGTGGTGGTGTACCAGGGTGTTCCAACAGGTGAGCCGGATGGAGATGGGTTCGTGATGCGCACGCCAGCAACGGGCGTCTGCTGGAACATCGTCACCCCGCTGGCCACGTTCCCGTCGCTTCCAGCGAGCTCGGCTTCGAACTGCAGCGTGAGTGTTCCACCCGCAGCAATGGTCCCGCCCGTCGTATTGCGGAAGACCACCCCGTACGGGTCGTTGACGATGAGTTGCCCTGGAGTGAGCGTGTATGGCACCAGGGACGTGCTCTTGAGGAGCATCGGGCCAGCGGTTTTCACTGCCCGCTTCCTGATGTTCTCGTACCGGTCGCGACTGAGAATGGTGAGCATCGGCCCCTTGGCCGTGGCTGACCAAATGTTCTCAGCGAGGAACCTTTGGAACTCGCTCATGTCCGATTGCACAGCGGACACCGCGTAAACGATTGAGTGCTGGATCCTTCCCGGTTGCCACCCTGTCGTCTGGAAGCCGAGCCCTTGAAGGAGACCGAGCAGAAACTCTTGCACTTCGCGCCGCTTCAGCGGCTTCCGCATGGCTTCGAATGAGATCATGTATCTTCTCCCGCGAACACCTGGATGGTCAGCCCGTCGGGGCTCGCAATCGTGAACGTGAACGGCCCTTCGCCATCGGTCAGGCGAACGACAGCACGGAGCTCCTTGGCTGCACTGAGGGTAACCGTCACTTCGGCGTCCTCGACCTCCTCTTCCAGGAGGCACTGCGCGCGAATGCGTGACTCGACGGTCGGCGCGTCGACGATGGCCCCCACCTCCCCGCGCAGGTCGTACCCGTAGGAGGGGCTCCAGAGGAGCTGCCCGTTGGGAGTGGTGCAGCGGCGCGCCACTGCCTGCACCAGCGCGTCACGACCCCTGACCACCCGGAGGGTTGGGTCGATGTCCAGCACCCCGCCAATGTCGCTGCCTAGCTCTGCCATCTCCTCCCACCATCCGTCAGGGCGGGAGTCGGTGCCGGTTTGC
>JAHEGZ010000002.1:51208-65456 GCA_024644865.1 Aurantimicrobium sp. | reverse complement strand
GGCGGCTCAACGTTCGCAGTGTTTACCAACTCGTGGCATCGCTCCTGTCTGATATTCCCGGAACCGGTCCGTCGGGGCCGCATACGCTTCGGCACACCGCGGCCACCCACCTTCTTGACGGGGGTGCCGACCTGCGCGTCGTGCAGGAAATGCTCGGACACGCCAGCCTCGGCACCACGCAGATCTACACGCACGTTTCGATGGAGCGTTTGCGTGCCAGCTACGAACAGGCTCACCCGCGGGCATAGGTCGCGACCTGCCCGACTTCCTGGAGGGCGACTCCCTGCGGTGGCATTCGCTCCAGGCCTCACCAGGGCAACAACACCGCCGCCGGGACCTCGCCAACGAGCAACAGCGGTGACACATATTCCCCGGTGAATCGAACGCCGAAGTGCAAACAAGAGCAGTGTGGAATGTGCTGAGCAACAGCACCGAACACCATGCCTGACCGCACGGATTCGCCGACGGGAACGATGCTCGTGGCGGGTTCATACGAGCTGACCCAACCGCCCCCGTGGTCGATGCTCACGACCGGAACCTGGGCCACGAGCCCCGCAAACGTGACAACTCCGGCGGCCGGTGACGAAAGTCGATCGCCGGCTCGCGCGCGGAGGTCAATGCCTCGGTGGCCGGGCCCAAACGGATGCGCCGGTGCAAGATACCCGCGCTCGAGGGCTACCGTGCCCAGCGGCCATCGCCACCCTGAAGGATGCGCGTGCACTGACCCCGGAGCCAAAACGACCCACGCGGTCATCACGCCTACGGCAACAACGAGTGCGAGCAACCTTCGTCGCGGATTCATCATCCGCTCAGACTGTCGACCGCTAGTGCGCCTCGACCTCAGAACCGAACTCTTGGTACATGGCCCGTTCTTGTTGGCGCTTGGGGAAGAAGAACCAGACCAGAGCTGCGCCAATCACCATGGCGATGATGCCCGTGAGGTACGCCCAGTTCGCACCAGCCAAGAACGATTCTTGGGCGGCCTCGACAATTTGCTTTTGATACTCGGGAAATTGAGCGGCCAAGTCGACGGCACTTCCGAAAGATTTGGTCAGGGCGTTGTGAATTGAGCCCGTGATTTGCGCCTTCACGCTGGCGGGTGCGTTCGCAATCGCAGCGGTGACAGCGGCCGTGTATCCAGCGCCCAGAATCGCACCCATGATTGATTGCATCACGGCCCCACCAAGGTCGCGCTGCAGGTCCCCGGTGCCCGAGGCCATGCCGACTTTCGATACCGGGACCGAGTCGGTCAGTGCGTGCGAGGCCGGCGTTCCCGCGATGCCGACCCCGAAACCGACAAACGCGTACGAGCTACCGACAACCCAGTAGGTCGAGTTGATGTCCCACAGCAGCAACATCGAGACAAATCCGACGAAGCAAAACGCGAATCCGAGAAGAAGAGTGTGTCGCGAACCCCAGCGTTCCACCATGCGGCTCGAGTACGGGGCAATGATGACCATCGCGATCACGCAAGGCAGAATGGCGAAACCTGAGCCCAGGGTGTCGTACCCGAGCACGTTCTGCAAGAACTGCATTCCCACGAACATCGCTCCCATCAGAGAGCCAAAAACGATGATGCCCGAGACGGCCGCGACCCAGAATGTGCGACGACGAGCAAATGTTAGGTCGAACAAAGGGAACTTCGCTCGCTTCTGACGCCAGAAGAACAGCACGCCTCCGACCAGGGTGACGACGAAGCAAACAGCAACCACACCCAGCTGGCCGTCTAGAGCGGCGAAATTGATGCCGAGCACCAAGCCACCCAAGAAAATAGCTGAGAGGATTCCGCCGGCGTGGTCGACGGGTTCATCCGACTCGTTGACGTGCGAGGGCACCAGCCAGACCACGAGGGCCAGCGCAACGATGCCGAGAGGAATCGGAATCAGGAACGCCCAACCCCATTTGAAGTGCAGCAAGAGTGCACCCGCGGCTACGGGAGAGATTGCCGAGAGGGCAGCACCCAGCGCCGACCAGAGTGCGATTGCTCGCGTGCGCTTGTTGCCTGTCCAGAGCGCGGTAATGAGCGCCAGGGTGGTCGGATACGCCATACCGGCAGCGATACCGCCCAGCAGGCGAGCTGCGGTGAGCAGTTCAACCGAATTCGCCAGGGCCGCTAACATCGCCGCCGGGATGCCCAGCGCGAGGCCCAGTACCAGCATCATTTTGCGACCGTAGCGATCGCCGAGCGCGCCCAGGTACAGCACCGAAATCGAGAGACCCAGCGAGAAACCGACGGCCACGAGGTTGAGGCCAACTTGCGAGGCACCGAGGCTCTTGCCGATGTCGGGCAAAGCGACGTTCGCGATCGACAGATTCATGTTGGCAACGCCCGCCGCCAGAATCAGCGCGATGAGCACGAGAGTGCCCCGAACGGGTGCCGTTCCGGCCGATGACGAAGAGATGCTCACAGCCTGATTCTGTCAGAGCCTGAGAGTTCATCCGGTGTCAAAATCGCCTCTTTTCGACTGTTATGCTTGGAGAGCACCTCAGCAATGGGGTGACTTCGCGTGTCCACCATCGCGGAACCTCCCATCGGTCGGTTATATAACCGCGGGATGTGAAGCGGGACACCAGGGCGGGTCTCAACCGAGAACCGCGACATAACCGCAAGTGGCGTTTTGCTGACGTGTGTCGGCGTGCGCCAAGAACAGGAGAACGGCAATGGCCGTTGTAACCATTCGCCAGCTGCTCGACAGTGGCGTTCACTTTGGTCACCAGACCCGTCGTTGGAACCCGAAGGTAAAGCGCTTCGTTCTGGCCGAGCGCTCGGGCATCCACATCATCGACCTGCAGCAGTCGCTGGCCTACATCGACAAGGCATACGACTTCGTAAAAGAGACCGTTGCTCACGGTGGCACCATCCTCTTCGTGGGAACCAAGAAGCAGGCCCAGGAGGCCATTGCTGAGCAGGCAACCCGCGTTGGTCAGCCCTACGTCAACGAGCGTTGGCTGGGTGGTCTTCTGACCAACTTCCAGACCATCGGTGGCCGTCTGACCACCATGAAGGAGCTCGAGCAGCTCGACTTCGAGAACCCCGCATCGACTGGTTTCACCAAGAAAGAGCTCCTGCTCAAGAAGCGTGAACTCGTCAAGCTGCACAAGAGCCTCGGTGGTATCCGCAACCTAACCAAGGCGCCGAGCGCTATCTGGGTTGTCGACACCAAGAAGGAGCACCTGGCAATCGACGAGGCTAAGAAGCTCGGTATCCCCGTTGTCGGCATCCTCGACACCAACTGTGACCCCGACGAGCTCGCGTACCCGATCCCCGGTAACGATGACGCAATTCGCTCCGTCGGTCTGCTGACCCGAATCATCGCGGATGCAGTTGCCGAGGGTCTCATTGCCCGCCACCAGAAGCCTGAGCAGGGTGAAGACGCGTCGCCGCTGGCTGAATGGGAGCGCGAGCTTCTCGAGGCTGGTCAGGCTGAGGCTGCTACTGAGGTAGTCGCTGAGGTAGTCGCTGAGGTAGTCGCTGAGGTTGCCGTCGATGCTGCCGTCGAAGCTGAGGCAGAAATTGCTGAGGCGCCCAAAGCTGAAAAGAAGGCTGCTGCCCCGAAGGCTGAGAAGGCCGAGAAGCCCGCTGCCGAGAAGAAGGTTGCTGCTCCGAAAGCTGCTGCCCCGAAGGCTGAGAAGGCTCCCAAGGCTGAGAAGCCCGAGAAGCCCGCTGCTAAGTAATCAGCTCTCTTCATCCCCACTTTTTCATTTCTAATCAAGGAGAAATAGACGAATGGCTAACTTCAGCCTGGAAGACGTCAAGACCCTGCGTGAGCGCCTCGGCACCGGCATGGTTGACACCAAGAACGCACTCGTCGAAGCCGACGGTGACCTCGAGAAGGCAGTTGAAATCCTGCGTCTCAAGGGTGCCAAGGGCAACGCCAAGCGTGCTGACCGTTCGACCGCAGAGGGTCTCGTTGCCGCTGCTCAGAACGGCAACAAGGCAACCCTCATCGAGCTCGCGTGCGAGACCGACTTCGTTGCAAAGGGTGACAAGTTCGTCGCTCTGAGCGAGAAGGTTCTCGCGGCCGTTGTCGCCGCTGGCGCCACCACGGTTGAGGCCGGTAACGCCGCTCCCGCCGAGGGCAAGACCGTGGCCGACATCATCGCTGACGAGGCTGCCATCATCGGTGAGAAGATTGAGCTCCGTCGCATCGCTGTGATCGAGGCCGACAACTTCGCCATCTACCTGCACCAGACCAGCCAGGACCTGCCCCCTCAGGTTGGTGTCATCGTGGGCTATACCGGCTCCGACGCTGACACGGCTCGCTCGATTGCACAGCACATCTCGTTTGCTGACCCCCAGTACCTCTCGCGCGAGGATGTCCCCGCCGCTGAGGTCGAGAAGGAGCGTCAGATTGTGACCGAGATCAGCCGCAACGAGGGCAAGCCCGAGGCTCAGATTGAGAAGATCGTGGATGGTCGCATCGGCGCCTACTTCAAGCAGATCGCTCTGCTCGAGCAGGAATACGCTCGTGACAACAAGTTCACCGTTGCCAAGGTTCTCGAGAACGCTGGACTGACCGTGACCGGTTTTGCACGCTTCAAGGTCGGCGCCTAAGTCGCCTCAAGCAAATAACGATGACCCGGTTCGTGAAAACGCGCCGGGTCATCGGCTTTAACCGAACCTGCACCGCTATTTTTGAGTTACGCCCACTGCCGGAAGGACCAGCATCCATATGAACCCCAAGACTCGACGTCGCGTACTGCTCAAACTGTCGGGTGAGGCGTTCGGTGGTGGCTCTCTCGGTGTGAACCCGGACGTGGTCTCGGACATTGCTCGCGACATCGCCGAGGCATCCAAGACGGTTGAAATTGCCGTTGTCGTCGGTGGTGGAAACTTCTTCCGTGGAGCTGAGCTTTCTCAGCGCGGCATGGACCGCGGTCGCGCCGACTACATGGGCATGCTCGGCACAGTAATGAACGCCCTCGCACTTCAGGACTTTCTCGAGCAGGCAGGCGCCCAGCCTCGCGTTCAGTCGGCGATTGCCATGGCTCAGGTTGCCGAGCCATATCTGCCACTGCGCGCCATTCGTCACCTCGAAAAGGGACGCGTCGTCATTTTTGGAGCAGGTGCTGGTTTGCCGTTCTTCTCGACCGACACAGTCTCGGCCCAGCGCGCACTCGAGATTCACTGTGATGAGGTTCTCGTCGCCAAGAACGGTGTTGACGGTGTTTATTCTGCAGACCCGCGCACCGACCCCACGGCGGTCAAGCTCGACACGGTGACGTTCCGAGAGGCTCTCGACAAGGGCCTTAAGGTGGTTGACTCCACCGCGTTCAGTCTCTGCATGGATAACAAGATGCCCATGCGCGTGTTCGGCATGGAGCCCGAGGGCAACATCACCAAGGCGATCAAGGGTGACCCCATCGGCACTCTGGTCACCAACTAGACTGAACTAACCTCATTTCCCAAGGAGAAACCGTGATTTCCGACGTTCTTGCTGATGCCGCCGAACGTATGGCCAAAGCCATCGAGGTTGCCAAAGAAGACTTCTCCTCGGTGCGCACCGGTCGTGCGAACCCGCAGATGTTCCAAAAGATCATGGTCTCGTACTACGGCACTCCCACCCCGCTGGCTCAGCTCGCTTCGCTCAGCAATCCTGAAGCCCGCACCATCATGGTCGCCCCGTTCGACAAATCGGCTCTGCGCGACATCGAGCAGGCCATCCGCGATGTTCCCAACTTGGGTGCAAACCCTACCAACGACGGAAACGTCATTCGGGTCACGCTTCCTGAGCTGACCGAGGAGCGCCGCAAAGAGTACGTCAAGCTCGTGCGCACCAAGGGCGAAGACGCGAAGGTTGCTATTCGCAACATCCGTCGCAAGGCCAAAGATGACCTCGACTCGCTCAAGGGCGAAGTTGGCGACGACGACCTCGCTCGCGGTGAAAAAGAGCTCGAGGCCATCACCAAGACCCACACTGACCAAATTGATGAAGCGCTCAAGCGCAAAGAAGCCGAGCTTCTTGCCGTCTAGGCAATCATGACGGATCCCCATCCCAAAGAGCCGGGCGGAAAACTCACTCCCACCGGTCAGTTCCAAGCGCAGCTTCGTGCTGCGCGAGCGGACTTCGACCGAAACTTGGAGAAGGCTCGTGCCGACTTCGATCGCAACCTTGAGAATGCCAAGGCGCAGTTTGAGCAGGCCAGCGACCAGTTGCAAAAGCGCACCGGACGCAACCTGATTGGCGCCATTGCTATGAGTCTTGTGCTCGGCGGGCTCCTACTGGTCAGTCTGCTGGTCGACAAGCAATACTTCATTGCCTTCGGCGCGCTTCTTTTGGGCATTTCGTCGTTTGAGCTGGCAACGGCCATGCAGCACCGCCTCTGGTACGTGCCGCGCTACATCAGCGCCGTGGTAACCGTCGTTGCTATGCCTTTGGCGTATTACCAGGGCATGGTCATCGCTACGGTGGCAATCATCGCCGGACTCGCCGTGATTTTGCTCTGGCAAATTGTGCGCTTGAGTCTTCGGGGGCACATGCCCGGTGCCAAGCTTGGCGGCTCGCTCGCTGCGTCAGCATTCTCATTGGCCTACGTCACGTGGCTGGGCTCATTCACGGTTTCGTTGGCGTCGCAGCCAGCGAGCCCCACTCAAGAGGCTGGACAGTGGTGGGTCCTGTCGTTCTTGATTGTCGTTGTTTCAGTCGACATCGGGGCCTACGCCAGTGGACTGAAATTTGGTAAGCATCCGCTTGCCCCCAAGATCAGCCCCAAGAAAACGTGGGAAGGTTTTGCCGGCGCCGGTGTGGTCTCGACCATTGCGGCAATACTCGTCTCGACGCTGATCTTGCACGAACAGTGGTGGTTCGGCCTATTCCTCGGACCGATTCTGCTGACCGTGGCTACATGGGGCGACCTGGGGGAGTCGCACCTCAAGCGCGTCATCGGCATCAAAGACATGTCGAACTGGCTTGCCGGACACGGCGGTTTCCTCGACCGGCTCGATTCAATCATTCCGTCGGGTTTCGTCATGTTCATCCTGTACTTCATCGTTGCTGCCTTTGACTAAGAGCAGCGCCCATCGAGAGTTTGTGAGAATAGAACCGTGACTTCGACATTTCCTCGCGCCAAGCGCAAGACAGTTGCCTATGACGTCGACCAGGTAGATGCGTTTATCGCGCAGGCTCGCCTGGCCTATGACACCTACGAAATTGGTGAGGCAACGTTGACCAGCAGCGAGATTCGTCGTGTGGCTTTCGACGTTGCCAAGAAGGGCTATGTCGCATCCGTTGTCGACGCTGCTCTGGAGCGCCTTGAGATTGCATTCGCTGAGCTCGAGCGCGAGAAGGCGATAGATACCGAAGGGTGGGAGGGGCTTTCACGCCGCTCGCGACAGGCCCTCGAAGAGCTTGCTACCCGGTTCCGACGCCCAGCCAAGAAGCGTTTTTCTCGCGTTGGCGGATTCAAAACGGGCTACCGCGTCGCCGATGTCGACGCTTTCGCGGATGAGGTTGTTGCCGGCCTTGACTCGGGAACGAGCCTTCGCGCCTCGTGGGTTCGCCAGGCAGTTTTCCGTCCGCAAAAGGGTGGCTACAGCGAAGTACAGGTTGATCTAATTCTCGACGAGCTCATCGAAGCCCTCATCGCTGCTGGCCAGGCCTGACAGTCTCAACTAGGCGTTGAACCTTTTGCCCGGGTAAAATGGGCAGACCATGGGAAAACACCTGCAAAGTGAACCCACTAGTGCCCTGGGGCGCTGGTCTCATTTGCATGCCCGAAACGGTGTAAGCCTTTCGCACATCTTCATTCGCCGTGGTCCGGGGCTGTTCCTTGCGGCATTCGTTGTCGCGCTCGGGGTTCTGCTGGTCAACAGCATCGACCCTTACTCCGGAGCGGTAGCATCTCCCAATTTCGTCGCGGTAGATCTTGCACGCTATGCGGAGGGGCAGAGCTTGATTGCGGCCGAAGCATCGAAAGATGCCGGTAGAGACGGTGTGCAGGCCATCGCGCGCCTTACCCCGCTGTCGGGTGTTCCCGATGCGGGCACCGCGCAAGCCATCGCTTACGTGCTCGTGGTCCAGCGCGGCTGGAATGGCAGTGAGTTCGACTGTCTCGTGAACCTGTGGAACCGGGAGTCGCACTGGAACGTGAATTCGCACAACGCAGAGAGTGGCGCCCACGGCATCCCTCAGGCGCTTCCAGGTAACAAGATGGCTTCGGCCGGTCCCGACTGGCAGACCAACCCGCGTACTCAGATTCTGTGGGGATTGCGCTATATCGCTAACCGATACGGTACGCCGTGTGGCGCTTGGGCTCACTCCGAAGAGTTCAACTGGTACTAACCGCCTCACTCGGCAACGCGCTCTAGGCTAGAAGCATGGCACGGCGTCGACCCTCTAAACGGAATCAGCCGTACGAACCCCTCGACGTCGATCGACTGACCGTGGGAATGCGCCGAACAGAGACCCGCCGAGATGGAGTCTGGACGGTACAGCCCATCGCCGCGGTAAACGCTGTCAAAGAGTACATCTGCCCGGGATGTCAGCTGGTTATCGAGCCCGGAGTAGCTCACATTGCCGCCTGGCGCCAAGACGGCATCCTTGGTGATCAGGCCGACATCGAAGCCCGACGCCACTGGCACTCACACTGTTGGAAGATTGGCTAACGTGAGCGAAGAAATCAAAGGTGGAATCAATCTTCCCGCCTTCCGCGAGGATATCGAACTGCACACCGCTGACGGGCTCACACTTGTTGGCGAGATTTCTGTTCCCGTCTCGGGGGAGCCGGTTGCTACTCTCGTGACTCTGCATCCGCTACCCACTGCTGGCGGTTTCATGGATTCGCACATCCTGCGCAAGGCCTCAGGGCGACTTCCCGCGCTGGCCAACATAGCTGTGCTGCGCTTCAACACGCGCGGAACCAAGAGTCCCCGCGGCGCGAGCCAAGGAGCATTCGATGGTGGTGACGCCGAGCGCTTGGATGTCGCGGCGGCTATCGAGTTTGTTAGAGACGCTGGACTACCCACGCCCTGGCTGGTGGGCTGGTCATTTGGAACCGAACTTGCGTTGAAGTATGGCCGCGAACATAACATTCGCGGAGCCATTCTGCTGGCTCCACCGCTCCATCGCGCGACCGAAGGTGAGGTCGCCGCATGGGCTGGAGAATCACGCCGTCTCGTAGCCCTCATTCCAGAGCACGACGATTACCTGCAGCCCGCCGAGGCGGCCGAGCGATTCGCAAGCGTTCCCAACATCGAGCTCATCAATGTCGAAGATGGCAAACATCTCTGGGTTGGCGAAAATCAAACACGTCGAGTGCTCAACGAGATTGTTCGTGTGGTCAATCCCGGTGCGTATCCGTTGCCAACCGAGTGGGAAGGGCCGCTGGCCTAAGTCCTACTTGAGTTCCTGGGACGGCATGAAGACCTCTTTGACGATCAAGATGATCGACGCCGCCACGGGGATCGCGATGAGCGCGCCCAAAATACCCAGCAGTGCGCCACCTGCCAATGCCGCAATGACGACAATTGAGCCCGGCACTGAAACCGCCTTGTTCATAATGCGGGGGCTCAAGACATATGCCTCGACCTGCATGTATACGAGGTAGTAGATCGCTGCGACGAGAGCTGTCAACGGGCTCGTCAAAATGAGTTCGGCAAGCACGATGATGATCGAGCCCGTCAACGTGCCAATCAGCGGGATGAGCGACAGCAGGAACGCAATGAAAGCGAACACGATGGGGGCTTTGCCGCCGATGAACGACAAGAAGATAAAGGTCAGAATGCCGTTGACTAATGCCAGTGAGATCTGCCCGGCAACGTAGCGTCCGACTCCGGCGGCGATTTGCTCACTGAGTTCAACGAAACGACTGCGCTTGGATGCGGCGACCATCTTGTAGACGCTGTTTTTGACGGTCTTTAGTGAAGCCGTGAAATATAGCGTCAAGATCACCACAATGATTGCCCCGAAGAAGCCGTTCGCAATACCAATTCCGATTTCGAGGGCACCACCGGCGAACTTCGAGATATTGGCCGGGTCGCTGAAGAACTTCGAAATCTGTTTCAGCAGGGCGTCAAAGTCGATGAAGCCACCAAAGGCAGCATTGAGTTGGGCGAGCCAGTTGGAGTACTTTATCTGTTCGATGATGGCCGGAATGCTTTCGATGAAGGCCCCGACCTGTTCTGCGATCAGCGGGATGACGCTCAGTAGAAGTCCGGCGACAGCACCCAGAACCACGACGACAACGGTCAAAATGGCTGCCCAGCGCGGCAGGCGCTTCTTTTCAAGCCACGTAACGGCGGGGTCGAGGCCGAGTGAGAGGAACAGGGCGGCACCGATATAGGTCAAAATCGTTGCCAACGACGAGACTGCTGCAATGAGCACGATTCCCAGCCCGACACCCAACGTTGCGATCAGTGCAATGCGGAATGGGTGCATGATGCGAACGTTCAAGTGATTGCCGGTCGTAGTTGTTGTTACGACTTTCTTCTCGGCCATCGTTATGCCTTCTTTTTCGTGGTCTTGGAAGTCGGGGGTGCCTGAGCAATGACGGTTTTCATGGCCTCGAGGTGGGACGCCAGAATATCGCGTTCAGTCTTGAGGTCATCAAGGCTTGCTTCGGCGGCCTCCTCAATTTCACGGGCACGCTCGCGTGCGATAGCCAGGATTTCGGCAGCCTGAGCGTTCGCTTGCGCGAGCATTTTCTTGGCCCGCTCATCCACGGCATCACGAAGGGCTTTGGTCTCGCGATCAGCACGCTCTGCAATGGATTCCGCGGCGCGCTCGGCGTCACTGATCTTGCTCCGAGCCGCGGTCAGATCATTCTCTGCCGCGGCCAGGTACTCCTCAGTGGCGTGCACTGCTTGTTGGTGCTTGGCCAGGTACTCTTGCTCAGCTTGTTCCCTATTGCTGGTGAGGTCGGCGTTCAATCGAAGGATTCGAATAATATCTTCACTGATGTCGACGGCCTTGTTCGTCTTCTGGGCACTCGTAGCCAACACGAGCTCCAGTTGGGCGAACTCACTCTCAGCCTCGGCCCGTAACAGCTCCAGTTCACGGCGGGCAATGGAGCGGTCTCGCGTGATTTCAGTCGAAGCTGCGCGGCGCATATCGGCTGCATCGCGCGTTGCGTCTTGAATTAGCTGGAGCGCACTTCGGTCGGCTTGCTCAATGATGGATGCCGACCGGGTAAGCGCATCCTGAATGAGGTGCTCGGCCCGAAGCTCGGCAGAAGCCACGAGCTCCTTCGCTGTCGCTGCCGCAGCTTCGAGGGCACGGTCTCGTTCGCGCTCGGTCGCGAGCTTTGCGTTGTAGGCGTCTGCCTCGGCCTTTTGAGCCAGTCGCGCGGCTTGTTCTTCGGCGGTGCGTAACGTGTTTTCGAGCGTGTGCCCGAGACCGGCAAACGTTGGGCGTCCGACCTGATCAATTTCCAGGCGAAGGTTTGCGACCTCTTCAGTGAGCTCAGAGTTCGCTAGCGTGATGCGGTCAACTTCGGTTTTGGCGCCCAGCAACTCGCGGCGCAGACGCAGAATGGTGCGGTCGACGTACTCCGGGTCGTATCCGCGGAAAACGCGCGGAAACTCGCTTTCGTCGACTGCCATGAGTGCTCCGATAAATCTTTTCGTGATGTGGTGAAAACCTCCACCATCCTAATTGCGAGGCGCAAGGGCAACTAATGGAGGGAGGGGATACCCGTGGAGGTAGTTCTCAGGACTCATCCGGTAAATTGGACAAGTCATCGACCGTCAGGAGAATCACTTGCGTTTTATCGCAGCGATGGTGTCGCTAATTATCGCGGCCCTCCTTTTGGTCCTCGGATTCGGGTTCAAGTTCTTTTCCGGTCCAACTGAAATCACCGTTTCCATCCCCTCGAGTGATCGCTCAAGCTATGTCGTGATTGAACCCGAAGTGCTGCACCTCCACCCCGGATATCAAACGGTGACTGCCGAGGGCGCCAGTGTGAACACCGTCGGGTACGGTCGTACTTCTGACGTGATGTCGTGGCTCGGCGGTTCGGCCTATAAGCGGGTTGTTCTTAACCCCAAGACGCTGACTGTCACCTCAGAAGAAGTAGACATCAGCGAAAGCACCCACCAGGCACCAACCGCTGCTGCCGCCCAAGACCAGGCAATCGTTTCTCCCGCAGGATCTGACATGTGGATTGGAGAGAGTACTGTCGCTGACGGTCAAGCGAATCTCCCCATGAATTTGGCATCGAGCCAATCTGTCATCGTCGCTTCCGACGGCAAGACTCCGGCGCCTTCGACCATCGTCATCAGCTGGCCGTTGCCCGGGCCGCAGTTCTTGTGGATGGATGCAAATCTTCTCATGCTTGTAGGCGGAGGGTTCCTCCTCCTAGGAATCGGCCTCTACCTGTGGGCCTTGCTCAACATGCGTCGCGGTCAAGGTCCTCGTCGTCGCGGTCGTGGACGCATGCCCAAGCCCCCGCGCCCTCGTCGCGTGAAGGCGACTTCCGTTACTTTGCGTAGTCCGAATGGGCGTCGTCGTGCTTTGGGTGCGGGTTCGTCACTGATTGCAATCGCTCTGGGTGGTGCTCTCGTGGTCGGTTTGAGCGCCTGTTCGACCGGCACGTTTCCCACACCTAGTCCAACCCCGACCTCGACAGACAACTCAAATCCCGACGGCCCGCTGCCGGTTGTGACCTCGACCCAGCTCGGGGTCATCCTCGGCAAAGTTACCCAAACACTCGCTCAGGCCGACAAGAAGACTGATCTGAAACTCGTGTCGACCCGCTTGACGGGAGCAGCGCTCGAGGCTCGCGCCGCCAATTACGCCATGCGTAAGACAAATTCCAAAATCGCGGCTTTGCCTGGTTTCTCAGCAAGTCCGGTTCAGCTCTTCCTTCCGCAAAGCACTGAGCTGTGGCCGCGGTCGATTCTGGCGATGGTTGCCGAGAACCAGCCTGCAAAAAAGACTGGGCAGGCCCCCACTGTCGCTGTTGTCATGACGCAGGAGACCCCGCGTTCGAACTACCACGTTGCGTACATCACAGACCTCGAGCCCAAGCAGCGCACTCCCGAAGTTGCCGCGGCAACTGTTGGTAGCCCGCTCGTTGCACTAGACACCAAACTCTTGATGCTTAGCCCGGTCGAAATTCCGAGGGCCTATGGGGACATTCTCAATAAGGGTTCTGCGAGCAAGTACGCGAGCCTTTTTGACGAGCTCGGTGACACACTGCGAACTCGAATCGCCGACGAGCGCAAGGGGCAGAAGGCCAATAAGCAGGTCAAGGTGACGTTCACCGATACCGCCGGTGCATACTCGCCCGTGGCCTTTGCCACCATGGATGCCGGTGCCATCGTTTCGGTGCAGCTCAATGACGTGGCCACGTTCACACCGCTGAACAACCGAGATTTGAAGTTGGCTGGCGAGCTCAAGGCGCTCTCCGGCGTCGAGATCTCGAACCGCCCCGCACGGGCAACGTACGGCATCCAAATGTTCGTTTACGTTCCGCCTGTGGGATCGAAAAACAAGATTCAAATCCTCGGCTACTCCGAGAACCTCACGACGGTCAAGCTGAAGTAATGGCAGAGGCCGCAGGCGCAGTCGTTGAGGTGCCGACACTCATTGCTGAGGGTACCGACGCAAACTTTCTCGATTTTGTCGAGCTCTCGAAGCAGGTTCCTGTTGTTGTAGACCTGTGGGCTACCTGGTGCGAACCCTGTAAACAGCTTTCTCCAGTTATCGAAAAGGTTGTCACCGAGGCTGATGGGGCTGTCATCCTGGTCACGGTCGACGTGGATGCAAACCCCGAGGTTGCATCGGCGTTTCAGGTGCAATCGATTCCTACCGTTGTCGCCCTGATTGGTGGGCAACTCGCGCCACTGTTCCAGGGGGCTCTTCCCGAGGCGCAGGTGCGCGAG
The DNA here is from genome assembly GCA_024644865.1 of Aurantimicrobium sp. Classification (GTDB taxonomy): domain Bacteria; phylum Actinomycetota; class Actinomycetes; order Actinomycetales; family Microbacteriaceae; genus CAIOLM01. The sequence goes on along the minus strand of JAHEGZ010000002.1, from coordinate 51,634 downwards.
GTCATGGGCCGCGTGGTGGAGGCTGCTGCGGCTAATGGAGTTAGCGGTCGAGCCAGAGTGACTGCCACTAACCCCTCAGACGAAGAGGTCCTGCCCAGCAAAGAAGACCTTCCGCCGTTACATCAAGAGGCCTTTGACGCGATTGAGCGAGCAGACTACGTCGGAGCGGTCGACGCTTATGCTCGAGCACTCGTAGAGAACCCCGCCGATCAGCTCGCGCGCGAGGGTCGAGCGCAGGTCAACCTCATTCTTCGCCTGCAGGGAAAGTCTTTGGCCGACATTCGTCAGGCTGCTGCGGCTAACCCCGAAAACGTTTCAGCGATTCTCGACGTCGCCGACCTCGACCTGTCGGGGGGACACGTCGAAGACGCTTTTGATCGCCTGCTGGAGTTCTTCGTCGCTGCCGACTCCGATGCGCGCAACAGT
>JAHEGZ010000002.1:15997-51108 GCA_024644865.1 Aurantimicrobium sp. | reverse complement strand
GTGTAGGTGAGGTTCAAAGCGCGAACCATGTTCTGCAGTCCCTGGTGGATTGGCTGGTCGAGAATCCACCAGTCGAGGCCGCGCTCTTGGTTCCACTCCGACGGCTGACCAAACTCTTGACCCATGAACAGCAGTTGCTTGCCCGGGTGACCCCACATGAATGCCAGATAGGCGCGCATGTTGGCAAGCTTCTGCCAGTGGTCGCCGGGCATCTTGGCCAGCAGTGATCCCTTGCCGTGCACGACCTCATCGTGACTAATCGGCAGAATGAAGTTCTCGCTGAAGGCGTATTGGAACGAGAACGTGATGTCCCAGTGGTGGTAACTGCGATACATCGGGTCAGTGTGGATGTACTCAAGCGAGTCGTGCATCCAGCCCATGTTCCACTTGAAGCCGTAGCCGAGTCCACCGCCCTCAGTGGGCGCCGTGACGCCACCCCAGCTGGTCGACTCCTCGGCTGCCATGATGACGCCCGGGTGGTGCTTGTACACCGTGGCGTTGGTCTCTTGCATGAAGTTGATCGCCTCGAGGTTTTCGCGACCGCCGAACTGATTGGGCAGCCACTCACCGTCGTTGCGGCTGTAATCGAGGTACAGCATGGATGCCACAGCGTCGACGCGCAGACCGTCGACATGGAACTCTTCGATCCAGAACAGGGCGTTGGCAACTAGGAAGTTTCGCACCTCATTGCGACCGAAGTCAAAGATGTACGTTCCCCAATCGGGGTGATCGCCACGGCGTGGGTCGGCGTGCTCGTAAAGCGGTTGGCCGTCGAAGCGACCCAATGCCCACTCGTCTTTGGGGAAGTGACCGGGTACCCAATCGACGAGCACACCAATGCCTGCTTCGTGCAGGCGGTTGATGAGGTACTTGAGGTCGTCGGGCTCACCGAATCGTGCGGTCGGTGCGTAGTAGCCGGTGACCTGATAGCCCCAGGACGGGCCGTAGGGGTGCTCGGCCAGCGGCATGAACTCGACGTGCGTGAAGCCGAGGTGTTGAACGTGACCGATGAGATCATCGGCGAGCTCACGGTACGACAGGCCGGGACGCCAGGAACCCACGTGCAGCTCGTAGATGCTCATCGGGGCAGCGTGCTGGGCGGACTTGGTTCGCTTGGTAATCCAGTCGCCGTCGGACCACTCGAACGAGGAGTGCGGAACGACTGAGCCGGTCAGTGGCGGGCACTCGGTCTGGCGCGCCATAGGGTCGGCGCGCTCAACCCACGCGCCGGACTGGGTGAGAATCTGGAATTTGTAGATTGCGCCGGGGTGAACATCCGGAATAAAGATTTCCCAGACGCCGCTGCTTCCCAGGCTTCGCATAGCGTGTGTGGTGCCGTTCCAGCCGTTGAAAGTTCCCATGACGCGCACGGACTGCGCGTTGGGTGCCCACACGGCAAATGCTGTTCCAGCAACTCCGCCAGTAACGCCCGCGTGCTGAATGTAGTGGGCTCCGAGAACCTCCCACAGGCGCTCGTGGCGGCCCTCGCGAATGAGGTGGAGATCGAGCTCGCCCACGGTGGGGGCAAAACGGTAGGGATCGTCAGCCGTCCAAACCTGGCCGTCTGGGTAACGTGTCTCAATCTGGTAGTCGAGGAACCCCAAGACATGGCCGCCCTCCCAGACGCCGTGTTCGCGATGAGCCAGAGAGATACGCGCGCCGGTGCTCAGAACGGCGGTGACTTCTTCGGCCAGGGGGCGAAGGGCGCGAATGACGTTCACTGTTTCGGAGTGACCCTCGGGCCAGACTTCGTGCTGACCGAGAACGCCATGCGGGTCGTAGTACGACCCCTGCGAAACTGCCCACAGCACGCCGCTGTCGACGTGGGGGAGTTGCCACTCCGTCGTGCCGGATTTGGTCGCGGCCTTGGAGGTGGTTTTGGGGGCGGCTTTCTTGCGCGGAGCCTTCGGTGTCTCTTCCGAGGGCGTTTTTTTGGTTGCCATTAGTGCCTCTCTATGGCAAGGACATGGACGGGCTCGGCGTAGGGATCGAGCTTCACGTAATTGTTGACTCGCCAGTCGAATTCGGCGCCCGTGATGAGATCTCGCACGGTGAACTCGGCATCCCACGGCAGGTCGAGAGCTGCGAGGTCGAGATGAATTGTCGTCTCGCGCACGGCGTGCGGGTCGGTGTTGGCTACGACGATGATTGTGTCGGCCGCTCCAGACGGAGTGAACTCGCCCGAGAGGTGCTTGCTAAAGCACAGGATGGCATCGTCGTCGGTGTTGTGAAAGCGAATGTTGCGCAGCTGGCCGATTGCCGGATGTGCAGCTCGAATGGCGTTCAACCGCGTGATGTAAGGGGCAAGGGTAGTGCCGTTCTTCGTGTGGGCATCCCAGTCTCGATCTTTGTACTCGAACTTCTCGTTGTCGATGTTCTCTTCAGCGCCGGGGCGCGCGACCGACTCGAAAAGCTCGTAGCCTGCGTACATTCCCCACAGCGGTGCTGCCATCGAGGCGATGGCGGCGCGAATCTTGAACGCCGCCGGACCGCCGAATTGCAGGTAGGCGGTGAGAATGTCGGGCGTGTTCACGAACAGGTTGGGGCGCATGAAATGTGCGGTGTCGCGACTAACCGACGTCAGGAACTCGGTGAGCTCGGCCTTGGTGTTGCGCCAGGTGAAGTACGAGTACGACTGTTGAAAGCCGATCTTGCCAAGTGTTTGCATCATTGCCGGGCGGGTAAACGCCTCGGCCAAGAACACGACATCGGGGTACTCTGCGTTGACGGTCTCGATTAGCCACTGCCAGAAGTCGACCGGCTTGGTGTGTGGGTTGTCGACCCGAAAAATGCGCACTCCGCGCGCTGCCCATAGTTTGACGATGCGCAGAACTTCTTGGCGGATGCCCTCAGGGTCGTTGTCGAAGTTCACGGGGTAGATGTCTTGGTACTTCTTGGGCGGGTTTTCTGCGAACGCAATCGAACCGTCGGGAAGTGTGGTGAACCACTCTGGGTGTTCCTTGGCCCAGGGGTGATCGGGTGACGCCTGCAGAGCCAAGTCCAGAGCAACTTCGAGGTTGTTCTTCTTTGCCTCTTTCATGAAGGCGTCAAAGTCTTTGACCGTGCCGAGGTCGGGGTGAATCGTGTCATGTCCGCCCTCAACCGCACCAATGGCCCACGGTGAACCGGGGTCGTGTGGCCCGGGTGTCAGCGTGTTGTTTGGGCCCTTTCGATTGGTGCGCCCAATCGGATGGATGGGCGGCATGTACAGCACGTTGAAGCCCATGGCGGCAACCGCCGGGAGACGTTTTGCGGCGGTCTTGAAGGTTCCCGACTTCCAGCTGCCGTCGGCGTTTTGCTTGGCGCCTTCGGAGCGTGGGAAGAACTCGTACCAACTTCCGACTCCAGCACGGGTGCGCTCGACGAGCAACGGATACGGCTCGGTCATCGTCGAGAGGCTCGCGATCGGGTGGTGCTCAAGAAGAGCGTGGGTTTCTTCGCCCGTTGCATCATAGAGCCGCGTGAGGGCATCCACTGAGGCGTCACCCAGACGAGCGGCGATGGCGGCAAGCGCCTTGCGCTGAGCCGCGCTGCGGGACTTGTCAGTCGATGCGGCAGTAAAGAGATCCACGCCAATCTGCATCATCAGATCAACGTCGATGCCCGCGGCAATCTTGATTTCAGCATTGTGTTCCCAGGTGGCGAAGTCGTCTGAGTAGCCCTCAATGCGGAACGTGTTCATGCCCTCGTGAACGACTGCAATCTCGACTCCCCACCGGTCAAGGCCCGGACCCAGAGAGCGCATGTTAAAGCGTTGAGTGGTGCCCGAGGGGAGGGTCAGGTGCAGTGCAACGCCGAGAGCGTCGTGACCCTCGCGAAAGCTCGTCGCTTCGAACGGAATGACTTCGCCAACGAAGGCGCGTGGGTGCAAATCATGTTCGTCGAGTCGTGGTGAAACGTCGATGATGGGGATGCGTCCGATGGCGTTGCTCACCCATAAAAACTAGTGCCTGCGCTTGCCTGCACGAAACAATATGACTGTAATTGTCGTCGCGCGTCGACAGCGCTAGGAGGCCTTGAACAGCAGCATGCTCGTTCCGCCGACTTTGATGGTCTCGCCCGGGCGCAATACACCGGGGATATCTTTAGGTGCGGCATTGGTGCTGAACCACAGCGGCTCGTAGAAAGTGACGCCGTCGTGGGCGGGAACAACTACTTCTGCGGTGTTTTCGACGCCGTGCACGATCAACAGAATGCGCGAAAACTCTTCGTCAACCGGGGTGCTGGCCGCTAGGTATTGCAGGGTGCGGTTGTTGGGGTTGTCCCAGTCCTGGGCTTCCATCTCTTTGCCGTCAGCGTTATACCAATCCATCTGGTTGGCGTTTGCCACCGTCTCACCGAAGCGGCCGAACTTGAGCGGTCGAAGCGCAGGTAGCTCCTGGCGAAGTTTGATGAGGTGCTTGGTCGTTGCCAGCAAATCTTCTTGCCAGGGCTGGAGTTCCCAGTTGATCCAGGTCAGGGGCGAATCATGACAGTAAGCGTTGTTGTTTCCGTGTTGCGTGCGTCCGTGTTCGTCACCCGCGGTAATCATGGGGATGCCGCCTGAGAGCAACAGCGTTCCCATCAGGTTGCGCATAGCCTTGCGACGAGTGGCAATGACGGCCGGGTCATCCGAAGGGCCTTCGCTGCCGTGGTTGAACGAACGATTATCGTTCGTGCCATCTCGGTTGTCCTCGCCATTGCCGATGTTGTGCTTGAAGTTGTAGGTCACGAGATCGGCAAGTGTGAAACCGTCGTGTGCGGTCACGAAATTCACCGAAGCAACCGGACCGCGATCTTCTGAGAACGTGTTGGAAGACCCAGCGAGGCGCGTTGCAAAACCTCCAACGCCGGTGGGAGCAACACCCTGCTCTCGAGCGTGGGCGATGTCAACGAGCCAGAAATTGCGGACGCGGTCGCGGTAACGGTCGTTCCACTCCATCCAGCCCGGTGCAAAGTTGCCGGTCTGCCAGCCACCCATGCCGGTGTCCCACGGCTCAGCAATCAGCTTCACGTCAGACAGAAATGCGTCGGTTCGAATGGCCTCAAGCAGCGGGTGTTCGCGCTCGTACTCGTGTGCCTCGTTGCGTCCGAGTGTGACAGCTAAGTCGAAGCGGAATCCGTCGACCTGCATGTCCCGTGCCCAGTACCGTAGTGAATCAAGAATGAGACCTTGGGTTGCTGGCTTCGAGGTGTTGAGTGAGTTACCGCATCCGGTGACGTCGATGTAGGTGCCGTCTTCGGTCTGACGGTAGTAGGTGGCGTTGTCGATGCCGCGAAGACTCGACGCCGGACCGGTGGGGCCTTCTTCGGCAGTGTGGTTGTAGACCACGTCGAGAATGATTTCGATGCCTGCAGCGTGAAGTGACTTGACCATCTGCTTGAACTCACGCACGACTGCGCTCGGACCTTCTTCGCGTCCGGCTCGCGTTGCATACAAGGGCTCGGGGTAAAAGTAGTTGAGGGTGTTGTAGCCCCAGTAGTTGACCATGCCCTGCATCTGAAGGTAATGCTCGTCAGCAAAAACGTGGATGGGCAACAGCTCGACCGCAGTGACGCCGAGGTCTTTCAGGTAGCCAATCATGTTCTCGTGACCAAGGCCCAAGTAGGTGCCGCGCAGTTCGAGGGGGATGTCGGCGCGCTGTTTGGTCAGACCACGAATGTGCCCCTCATAAATAACGCTCTTGTCGGGGTCGATGTGCGGTTTCGGCACACCCTCCCAGTCAAAGGTCTCGTCGATGACGGCGGACTGCCAGTGGTTCGGCCCGACCTGGTGCAAGCCTCGTGCATAGGGGTCGATGAGAAGAGTCTCAGGGTTGAACAGGTGTCCGGCGCCCTGAGGTCCCCACGCCTGCAGCGAGTACCGGGCACCGGTGATGAGGTGACTCGACTTACCCGACCACACGAAGTCTTTGCCCATCTTGAGATGAACGCGATCTCCCACCCGGTCGGGGCGGTGCTCGTCATAGACGAGAAGGTCGATGCCTGTCGCGTGCGCCGAGTAAACCCGGATTTCGCCTCGACCTCGGGAGAGGGAGACGCCGAGCTCGTGGGGGGCTGAGGCTAAAGTCACTCTGCCTACACTAGTTAACGTTCCGTTACTCATCTGTTACCCCGGGCTTATCTCGGGTCGAAGGTGTCTTGTGGCTATCTATCTCGATCACGCGGCTTCGTCTCCGGTGCGCCCGGAAGCGCGGGAGGCCTACCTGGCTGCGCTTGCTGTCACAGGAAATCCCTCCTCCATTCACCGCGATGGTCAAAACGCTCGCCGCATCCTCGAGGATGCCCGTGTCGTGGTTTCTGATGCACTCGGGTGCGACCCGATCGAGCTCATCTTCACCTCGGGGGGAACAGAGAGTGTCAACCTCGGCATAACGGGGTTGTTCCGCGCTCGCCGATCGAGCGACCCCCGCCGCGTCCGAATTGTCGTTCCCGAGGCGGAACATCACGCCACCATCGACACCGTCGAGTGGTTAGCCGCGCACGAGGGAGCTGTCATCGACTGGGTGCCGGTCGATTCGCTGGGTCGAATATCGCTGGAGGCCTGGCAAGCCGCCCTAGCGCGAGACTCTGAGACAATCGCCGTTGCAACTTGCTTGTGGGCCAACAATGAGGTTGGAACGATACAGCCGGTGGTTCGCTTGGCCAGTGCCTGCGAGCGGGCAGGTGTTCCCTTGCATGTCGACGCTGTCGCCGGATTTGGGCAGATGTCTATGGTCAGCGAGTCGTTTATGCCCGGGTATCCCGACGATGACTCCCCGGTCGCTGCTGGCGGGGGGTACCTCACTCCTCAGGGCATTGGTGTTGTTCCCGGGATTAGCGCCATGAGTGTTTCGGGGCACAAGATCGGTTCGGTCCCGGGGATTGGTGCGCTGTACGTCTCTCGTTCAACGTCAATCGAGCCTCTCCTTCACGGTGGCGGGCAACAGCGTGGCCTGCGATCAGGAACCCAGAATGCTGCCGCAGCCAGCAGTATGGCGGCCGCAATCAGGGCCGCCAGGAGCTTCAACATCTTCACGATGGCTGCCATCGAGGGTATGACCGGAATTCTTCGGGAGCGCATCCTGAGTGAGATTCAGGGCGTCAGTATCACAGGCGACACAGCGAGTCGCTTAGCAAACAACGTGCACATCGTGGTGGAGGGTGCCGCGAGTGCCGACATGCTTTACCTGCTCGACGAAGCAGGAATCTCGGTTTCTGCGGGGTCGGCTTGCCAAGCCGGCGTTGCTCGTCCGTCACACGTGCTCTTGGCCATGGGCTACGACGAAAAAACTGCCTCGAGCGCGCTGCGCATCACCCTCGGACATGACACCAATTACGAAGAGATCGGCTCTTTGATGGACGTGCTTCCCGGAGTCATCGAAAAAGCTCGTAGGGCATCCGCGTGATACGCGTCAGTCCGCTCGCTTAAACTTGAGTCATGCGGGTTTTAGCGGCGATGAGTGGTGGGGTCGACTCCGCCGTTGCTGCTGCCCGCGCTGTCGAAGCCGGTCATGAGGTCGTCGGGGTGCATTTGGCGCTTAGTCGCATGCCGGGCACGCTGCGCACCGGCTCTCGCGGGTGCTGCACCATCGAAGATTCGATGGACGCCCAACGCGCAGCCAACACACTCGGCATCCCCTATTACGTCTGGGACTTCAGCGAGAAGTTCAAAGAGTCGATCGTCGACGATTTCGTCGCCGAGTACGAAGCCGGTCGCACGCCCAACCCCTGCATGCGCTGCAACGAGCGCATCAAGTTCGCGGCGCTCATGGAGAAAGCCCTGGCCCTGGGGTTCGACGCTGTGTGCACGGGGCACTACGCGTCGGTGGTTAGGGGAGTCGACGGCGAGCTCGAGCTTCACCGTGCCAGTGATTACGCCAAAGACCAGTCGTACGTGCTTGGCGTCTTGACAGCCGATCAGTTGAAGCACGCCATGTTCCCCTTGGCGGATGCCCCCACTAAAGCTGAGGTTCGTGCTGAGGCTGCGCGTCGCGGGTTGTCGGTTGCTCACAAGCCCGATAGTCACGACATCTGTTTCATCCCCGATGGAGACACCCGTGGCTGGTTGTCGGAGCGCGTCGACATGGTTCCCGGCGAGGTCATCGACCACACGGGTGCCGTCGTCGGAACGCACGATGGATCACTCGGCTTCACCGTCGGTCAGCGAAAGGGTCTGCACTTGACGCGACCAGCTCAAGATGGTCGTCCGCGATTTGTGCTCTCGGTCAAACCTGCAACCAACACGGTTGTTGTTGGCCCCAAAGAAGCACTCGACATTGCCGAAATAGCCGGGGAGAAGTTCACCTGGTGTGGCTCGGCACCTGCTTCGCCCGAAACGGCCTTTGCGTGTGAGGTGCAGATTCGCGCGCACGCTGATCCTGTGCCCGCTGTTGCTCAGGTTGTCGACGGTGAGCTGGTGATTCGTCCGGTCGACCCGCTCAACTCGGTGGCCACTGGTCAAACAGCCGTTGTTTACGTTGGTACCCGCGTACTCGGTCAGATGACGATCTCTCGCACGGTCTCCGCGCTGGCGGTCGCCCTATGACCCAGATTCCCGAGTTCGACGAAGCCTTGCGCGAATCGCAAGAGTTGACCGACAAAATCGTTGAGGCACGTGCCGCTTATTACGAGCGCGACGAGATTCTGATGGCCGACGCCGAGTACGACACGCTCATTCAGCGCCTCGAACTGCTTGAATCGAGCTACCCGCAGCTTCAGGGGCAAGATTCACCCACGTTGAGCGTCGGAGGTGCTGCCACTTCTACGTTCGCGCCGGTGACTCACCTCGAGCGCATGATGAGCCTCGACAACGTGTTCAGCGAGGAGCAGTTTTTGGCCTGGGCTGAGCGCGTCTACAAGGATGCCGGTCGCGAGCCTGCGTTCCTGTGCGAACTCAAGATCGACGGCCTGGCCATCAACCTTCGATATGAGAATGGTGAACTCGTTTCGGCGGCCACCCGGGGCGACGGCGTTGTGGGCGAAGATGTCACCGCCAACGTCAAGACGATCGCGGGCATCCCGCACAAACTTGCTGGCAGTGGTCACCCGGCCGTCGTTGAGATTCGCGGAGAGATTTACTTTCCGGTCGAGGCGTTTCGCAAGTTGAACACCGAACTTGCCGAAGAGGGCGAGAAGGTTTTTGCCAACCCGCGCAATGCGGCAAGTGGTTCGCTGCGCCAGAAAGATGCGAGCAAGACGGCCAAGCGCCCACTGCACATGCTCGTGCACGGCATCGGTGCCTGGGCTGATGTACCGGTCACGAACCAGTCGCAGGTCTATGAGCTGTTGGCATCATGGGGTCTGCCCACTTCCACGCACTATCGCGTTGTCGAGACGGCCGAGGCTGCTACTGCATTCATCACTGAGATGGGTGCCAAGCGTGAGACGGTCGAACACGAAATCGACGGCATCGTTATCAAGGTCGATGAGTTGGCGCTCCAGCGTGAGCTCGGATCGACTTCCCGCGCTCCGCGGTGGGCGATCGCCTATAAGTACCCACCGGAGCAAGTGAACACCAAGCTCGTCGACATTAGAGTTTCGGTCGGTCGCACCGGTCGTGCCACCCCATATGCCGTTGTCGAACCGGTCAAAGTAGCCGGGTCGACCGTTGAGTTCGCCACCCTGCACAACCAAGACGTGGTGCGCGCCAAGGGTGTTCTCATCGGTGACACCATCGTCATCCGCAAAGCCGGAGATGTGATTCCCGAGGTTCTTGGCCCGGTGCTGGGTCTACGCGACGGCACTGAGCGCGCGTTCGTGATGCCGACCGGTTGCCCCGAGTGTGGTGCCACCCTTCGCCCGATGAGCGAAGATGACGTCGACCTGCGCTGCCCGAACGCGCGCGGATGCCCGGCCCAGGTTCGCGGTCGAGTTGAGCACATCGGCTCGCGTGGCGGTCTCGACATCGAGGGCCTCGGTGAGGTGGCAGCCGCCGCGCTCACCAACCACCTCGACGGACAAACACCGCCGCTCGAAACCGAGGCCAAGCTCTTTGCTCTCACGCTCGACGACCTCATGAGCGTTGAGTACTTCAGGAACAAAGATGAGAGCGCTTCGAAGAACGCACTTGAGCTGCTCGCAAATCTCGAGATTGCTAAGACCAAGCCGCTGTGGCGCATCCTGGTCTCGCTCAATATCCGTCATGTTGGCCCAGTTGCCGCACGTGCCTTGGCCGACTACTTCGGGTCGGTGGATGCTATTCGCGTTGCCTCGGTTGACGAGCTGGCCGCGGTTGACGGCGTGGGTGCGATTATTGCCGAGTCGCTGTTGAGCTGGTTCGAGGTCGACTGGCATCAAGAAATCATCACCGAGTGGGCTGCCGCCGGGGTTCAGCTTGCATCCCCTGGTCACCCAGGTCCCGGTGCTCGTGCCGAGGTCGATGGTCCGTGTTCGGGTCTGATCATTGTCGCGACCGGCTCACTCGAGGGCTTTACTCGCGAGGGTGCCCAAGAAGCGATCATCGCGGCCGGTGGCAAGCCCGCCTCAAGCGTTTCCAAGAAGACCGACTTCGTGGCTGCTGGTCCGGGTGCGGGCTCCAAACTCACTAAGGCCGAAGAGTTGGGCATCCCCGTTCTTGACGCCGCTGGTTTCACGCGTCTGCTCGAAGGCGGGCCGTCAGCGCTCTAGCGCGCCTTCGGTAGACTTGAGAAGTTATGTCTGACATCTCTGAAGAGAGCGTTCGCCACCTTGCTGGCCTTGCTCGTATCGCCCTGACCGACGCCGAAGTGACGGCACTCACCGCTGAACTCAGCCAGATCGTGGATGTGGTGGCCCAGGTCACCAGCGCAGTCGACGCTGATACTCCGGCAACGAGTCACCCGATTCCGCTGACGAACGTCTACCGCGAAGATGTCGTGACCGACGACGTTCTCACACCCGAGCAGGCCTTGGCCTCGGCGCCGGAGCACGACGGCAGTCGCTTCAAGGTTTCCGCGATTTTGGGGGAGGAACAGTAATGTCCGAGCTCATTCACCGCACCGCCGCTGAGCTTGCCACTGCGCTTGCCGAGGGCAGAGCATCCAGCGTTGAAATCACGAAGGCTCACCTAGACCGCATCGAAGCCGTCGACGGGGATGTTCACGCGTTCCTGCACGTCAACGCCGAGGTTTCTCTTGCCGCCGCCGCTGCCTCAGACAAGCGTCGCGCTGCAGGCGACCCGCTGCACGCGCTCGACGGCGTGCCGGTCGCCATCAAAGACGTTCTGGTCACGACAGATATGCCTTCCACAGCCGGCTCGAGAATTCTCGAAGGCTGGATGAGCCCCTACGACGCCACGCCCGTCACCAAGCTGCGTGAGGCTGGTCTCGTTCCTCTCGGTAAGACCAACATGGATGAGTTCGCCATGGGCTCCTCTACCGAGCACTCGGCATATGGCCCGACTCGCAACCCCTGGGACCTCGACCGCATTCCCGGTGGTTCGGGCGGAGGCTCGGCCGCCGCTGTAGCAGCTTTCGAAGCGCCGCTTGCCCTGGGCTCGGACACGGGTGGCTCGATTCGTCAGCCGGCTCACGTCACAGGAACGGTCGGCATAAAGCCCACCTACGGCGGAGTTAGCCGTTACGGCGCAATCGCGTTGGCCAGCTCGCTCGACCAGATTGGTCCGGTGACTCGCAACGTTCTCGATGCGGCACTGTTGCACGACGTCATTGCCGGTCACGATCGCCACGACTCGACTTCGCTAAAACACGAGTGGCCGTCGATGGCCGAGGCTGTTCGCAAGGCCGATGTCAAGGGCCTGCGCATCGGCGTCGTCAGCCAGCTCGATGGCGAAGGGTTCCAGCCCGGCGTTCTGGCCCGATTCCACGAGGCAATCGCTCTCTTGGAGGCGAACGGTGCTGAAATCGTTGAGCTCAGCCTGCCGAGCCTTGAGCACGCCGTCGCTGCGTACTACTTGATTCTTCCGGCCGAGGCTTCGAGCAATCTCGCCAAGTTCGACTCCGTTCGCTTCGGTTTGCGCGTAGCCCCTGCCGGCGGCGGAACCGTTGAGCAGGTCATGAGCGCGACTCGCGAGGCCGGCTTCGGCGCTGAGGTCAAACGCCGCATCATCTTGGGAACTTACGCTCTTTCTGCCGGTTACTACGACGCCTACTATGGCAGCGCGCAGAAGGTTCGCACGCTCGTGCAACGTGACTTTGCAGCCGGCTTCGACCAAGTAGATGTCATCGCCTCTCCGACTGCTCCCACCACCGCGTGGAAGCTCGGTGAACAGCTCGATGACCCGCTCGAAATGTGGCGCGGTGACCTGGCAACGATTCCCGCTAACCTCGCCGGCATCCCTGGAATCAGCCTGCCCGCGGGACTCGCCGACGAAGATGGACTGCCCGTGGGCATCCAGTTCTTGGCGCCCGCCCGCGAGGATGCCCGCCTCTACAACGTCGGTGGCGCGCTTGAGCAACTTCTCGTCGACAAGTGGGGTCACACGCTGCTGAGCAAAGCACCCGCTCTGAAGGGAGGCCAGCGATGAGCAAGGCCAAACTCATGGACTACGACAAGGCTCTCGAGTTGTTTGAGCCCGTTCTCGGTTTCGAAGTGCACGTTGAGCTGTCGACGCAGACCAAAATGTTCTCGTCCGCGCCCAACAATTTTGGCGCTGAGCCCAACACAAACATCACCCCCGTGTGTTTGGGTCTTCCCGGCTCACTTCCGGTTGTAAACGAGCAGGCCGTTCGCTACTCAATCAGCCTCGGTCTGGCTCTTGACTGCGACATCGCGCCGTCATCCTCATTCGCGCGAAAAAACTACTTCTACCCCGACCTAGCCAAGAACTACCAGATTTCGCAGTTTGATGAGCCCATCGCTGTCAACGGAACCGTCGAGGTTGAGTTGCCCAACGGTCGTGTTTTTCACGTCGATATTGAGCGCGCCCACATGGAAGAAGACGCGGGCAAACTCACGCACGTAGGTGGCTCAACCGGACGCATCCAGGGCGCCGAGTACTCGTTGGTTGACTACAACCGCGCGGGTGTGCCCCTGGTCGAGATCGTTACACGCATGATCGAGGGCGCCGAGCATGACGCTCCTGAGCTTGCCAAGGCGTATGTGGCGACCATCCGCGACATCGTTCTTGCTCTGGGCATCTCAGACGCCAAGATGGAACGCGGAAACCTGCGCTGCGACGCCAACGTTTCACTGCGACCCCGAGGCTCCAACAAGCTCGGCACTCGCACCGAGACCAAGAACGTGAACTCGCTTCGCTCGATTGAGCGCGCTGTTCGCTACGAGATTCAACGCCAGGCGCAGATTTTGGCCGACGGCGGCACGATCGTTCAGGAGACCCGCCACTGGCACGAAGACACCGGCGCGACGAGCGCAGGTCGCCCCAAGTCAGACGCCGACGACTACCGCTACTTTCCAGAGCCCGACCTTCTTCCGGTCGTTCCCAGCCCTGAGTTGATCGCCGAGCTCAAGGCTGCGCTTCCCGAGAAGCCGGTTGAACGTCGTCGCCGTCTCAAGGCCGAGTGGGGCTTCACTGACCTCGAGTTCCAGGACATCGACAACTCAGGTCTACTCACCGAGGTCGCGGCAACTGTGGCCGCAGGTGCATCCCCGCAGGCGGCCCGAAAGTGGTGGACCGGTGAGGTGGCCCGTTTAGCCAATGCCGCCGAGGTCGACGCAACGAGTCTGGTCACGCCCGAGCAGGTCGCCGAACTGGCAGGTCTTGTTGACGAGGGCACCTTGACCGACCGACTGGCTCGTCAGGTACTTGAGTCGGTCATCGCTGGAGAGGGTTCGCCCAAGGAAGTTGTCGACAAGCAGGGCCTAGCGGTGGTGAGTGACGATGGCGCTCTTATCGAGGCCATCGACAAGGCTCTTTCCGCTCAGCCGGATGTGCTCGAAAAGATTCGCGAGGGCAAGGTGCAGGCTGCCGGTGCAGTAATTGGCGCTGTGATGCAGGCGATGCAGGGCAAAGCTGATGCGGCTCGCGTGCGCGAACTCATTCTCGAGCGCGCATCTGCGCAATAATGGCAACAGAACAAATCAAGGAGTAGTCGTGCGCGTCATTCTGTTCATCATCGCTTTTCTCACGCTGATCGCATCCTTCTGGGGAATGGGTCAGGCTTTCGCGTACCCCGAGTACGGTTTCTGGATCTTCGGCGGTAGCGTCACGCTCGCCGTTGTCTGCCTCGCTATCCCGTTCAAGTGGATGCGCGACTAACGAGTTTTAGAGACAACAATGCCCGCCGGGAATACTTCCGGCGGGCATTATTTTCAATCCTTAGCTTCGAGTTTTTCGTCGCCAAAGTATCAGCGCGCCGCCAACGACTGAGACGGCGGCGAGCCCGCCAGCGGTCAGCAGGGTGCCGAGGTTCGAGCCGGTATTTGGCATTTCGGGTTCTCCTGCAGCACTGGGTTGTTCAGGGCTGCCGTCACCGCCTGAGCTCATGAATGTTCTAAAGCCCAAGTCACTGCTGTCATTGCAGAGAAACTCGTGGGGACTTGCCTGCGGACTGCTGTCGACGCAACTTTGTCCGCTCGGGAACGTGTCACCCGCCCTTGAGAAAGCGGCCCAGTGAGGGTTTTCCTCAAGGTCGCCCTCACCGTCGAGCGTGAGTGCGAGGGCATAGCGAGTTCCCGAAACTAGCTGGGCCGGTGTTGAGAACGAAAAACTAACCCACGCCTTGTTATCGGTGAGTTGGCTTCCAGCCGCGGTTGTCACCGCCAGGGGAGCCCCGTCGATAACCGGTTTTCCGTTCGAATCCGTCGGGAAAACCCTCAGGCGCAGATTGTTTACGAGCGTCATGCCAAGTTTGTAGAGCTCGAGTTGAACCGACGAGAGCGTTCCAGCAGAACCTGCGGTAAATGTCTGAATGTCTTCGGGCAGGTAATAAATCCCGTTCCAGTCGTTGAAATCAGCCGGAGTTTCGAACTGTTGATCGAGCGTTTCTTCGGGGAGGGCGTGCACGGGCGATGTCACGAGGAGGACCCCAGCAATCCCGGCTACAACTGCAGCGAAGAATGTCTTGCCAGTAGAGATATTGGTCATGGTGTCTCCTTGAAATGAATAACGAAAGACTATACCGATATTCATTCATCGACTAGCCTTGAATGGTGGTAGTTCAGGCACAAGAAGCCAATTCCGGGCGCAAACACGCCTATTTCGCGCGCAATAGGGCCGCGCTTCTGCAGTCCGCACAACTTGTTCTTTCCGAACGAGGCGATGAGGCCACCATTGAAGACTTTGCGACGGCCGCGAACGTGGCAGTAAGCACGATCTATAAGCACTTCGAAAATCGAGATGCACTCATTCAAACCGCCGTCATCACCGCAATGGATGAGTGGGAAACGTGGATGCAGGGCACCATCGCTGGCGTCAGCGACCCACTCGAACGTCTCGTTCTTCCCCTGCGTCTGTTCATCAAGATGCCCAAGACGCACCCGGTGCTGGCGAAAGTGGCGCTGAGCAGCCCACGCGCGGTGTCGGCTGTTCTTCCGCGCCTGGGAGCTGGATTCGAGGCAAACCTCCACGAGCTTGTTTCACAGGGGCAGCTCACCATGGAGAGTGTGGACACCCGGTTCGCGGCACTTTCGGCCATCATCCGTAGCGCGTTCGAAGTCTCGGTGGCTTGCTGGCCCGCATCCGAGTCGCAGGCGCGAGAGATGCTCGGTGTTGGGCTCGAACTTGTCGGCCTTTCAGATGCTCAAATCAAGCACCTGATGAGCCTCGAGCTGCCCAACAGCTGATCTACCTGGCGGTCCAGCCGCCATCGACAAGGTGGTAGCTGCCCGTGATGAAGCTTGCTCGGTCTGAAAGCAAGAAGCACACGAGTGCAGACACCTCTTCAGGTTCTCCGAGGCGACCCAGGGGGTGTTCGGCGGCCAAAGCGGGAAGGGCCTCGTCGGGGAGGTTGCCCAGCAGGGGAGTCTTGATAAAAGCCGGACCGACCGAGTTCACCCGGATGCCGTCGGCAGCATGCTCGAGTGCCGCCTGTTTCGTCAGTCCGACCACGGCGTGCTTAGCCGCCGTGTAGCCAGCGGGAACTCCGACAACGCCCACCGAACCCAGAATTGAAGCCATGTTGACGATGGATCCGCCGCCGGCTGCCTTCATCGCAGGAATTTGATGGCGAAGACCGTACGCGACACCGTTGAGGTTCACATTGATCATGTGGTTCCACTGATCCATGTCCATCTCTCCGATAAAAGCGGCAGGGTCGCCAATTCCGGCATTGTTCACCGCAAGAGTGAGTTTGCCGAATTCTTTGAGCGCTGCGGCAACGGCGGCCTCGTGGTCGTCTAGCGAGGTTGTATTCAACTTGACCGCGATGGCCCTACCGCCAGCAGCCTTGATTTCGTCAGCCACGCTCTGTGCGGTCGTGAGGTTCATGTCTGTGACTACTACCGCGGCCCCTTCGGCACCCAGCTCAAGCGCGAACGCCTTGCCCAAACCCTGACCGCCACCGGTGACGAGTGCGACGTGATTGCTAAAAGTTCCCATGGTCACTCCTTTGTGAATGGTTGAAATGCGAATGCGATGCACCCGCCAGGTCGTTAGCCCGCTATTTGACGGTATTGCGCATCCGCCTGAGTGAACAGGTCAACGAATTCGGTCATGCTCTGAATCACAAGTTCAGGGGCAACATCTGCGCTGGCGGCGTCGACGTCTTTTTGCTTGCTCGTGCCGGTCAGCACAACTCCAGCGAATGCGCCAGCTTTGCGCGCCATTGATGCTTCGAGCACGATGTCGTCACCGATGACGAGGATTTCAGGAATCGGAACATCGAGCACGCGACTGATGATGTTCATTGAGTGCTGCGAGGGTTTGCCCAGAATTTCAAACTTCGTGGTCTCGGTCACAAAGAGAAGGCCCGCGGTAATGAAGCCGGAGACGCCCACGTTGAGACGATCTTTGGACGCAAATGCGGGCGAAAAGCTCGTGCAGTAGAGGTCTGCGCCAGCCAGAATCGCCTCGGCCGCAATCTGAATCTTGTTCTTGCCGAAATCGGTGTCCCAGCCCACAACAACGGCGGCAACATCCGGTTTTGAGCCCTTGATGGCAGCCTCGATGTCGACCAGGTTCACGCCACGCTTCTTGAAGTCGTGCAACATTCCCTCACCACCGAAGACCATGACTGGCTTGTCTCCGTAAGTGTCTTTGATGACCTCGGCGGCGACAACGGCAGGGGTAAGAACGAGCTCGTCGGGAACGTTGATGCCCATCGAGCGCAGGTGCTCGGCGATGTCGGTGGGCTTCTGTGCGGTGCCGTTTGTGTACACGCAGTATTTGCGACCGCTCGACTTCATGTACTCAATCGCCTCAGCGGCGCCCTCGAGCACTCGTCCGTCTTGGCCGGCCGGGCCGTCGGAGATGACCAAGCATCCGTCAATGTCAAACATCACGCCGTTCGTGTGTGCGAGACGCTCAATGTTTTCTGCGCTGGTCATGTTTTCCTTAGGGGTTGGTGCGGTGCAGTCGAATTGACTCGCCGTTGAAGTTCACGTTGAGGTGTTTCCAGTGGGGAAGTGCGTTGACTGCCTCAATAAAGGATGCGGCACTCGTGACCGAACCCGAGGATGCCTTTCTCGCTGAGCGAGAACCATTCCACGCAGGAGCCGGAGCTGCATTAATGGCGATTTCCGCTTGGTCTTCGGGCATCACGATTCGGAGCAACATCTCTTCTTCAGAGAGCTCGCGACCGAACTTGGCGGCGTATTCCGCTTGAAGCTGCTCGAGCGTGCGCTCGACCTTGGGAACCGAGAGTTCAGCTGTGCGGGGCATAGCAGCCACTTTTTTGAGCACCTCGGGCGAGATCGGACCCTCGGGGGTGCCAAAGTGGCCCAGGACGAACTTCAACACCTCGTCGGGGATGCGGCTGTAGCGCTCCTGGCCGCTCTTTTGCGCCAAAACGTTCATCAAGGCTTGGCTACCGACGAACTGGCTGAACGGGGTAACCATGATGGGGTAGCCCAGGTCGGCTCGAACGCGACCGGCTTCAGCGATCACCGCGGGCAGGGCATCGGACATGCCGATTTCGGCAAGCTGTCGCTTCATCGTGCCCATCATTCCACCGGGCACTTGGTGTTGGTGGAACGACAAGTCATACTCATGGGCTGCGCCCGGGGTCAGCCCTTGTGCCTTGGCGAACTCGTGCAACAGTGCGGCGCCCTCGGCCACCGCTTCCCGATCGATGTCGACCTCGATGCCGAGGGTGTCGAGGTTGGTGAGCAGGTTTTCGAGGCTCGGTTGGGCAGTGCCGTTTGAGAGCGGGCCAAGACCCGTGTGAAGCACATCGACTCCGAGTTCGGCGGCGACGAGATACAGGTGAGGGGCAGCTCCGGTCGTGCAGTGACTGTGCAATTCGAGGGTCTTATTGGGAAGCTCGGCGCGCATCATCGGAATGAGCTCGCGCGTGCGCTCGGCGGTGAGAAGTCCGCCGGGGTCTTTGAGGTAGACCACATCGATGAATTCACTTGCGTTGTAGGCGCGGGTAGCCGCACGGTACTTCTCGTCGGTGTGCACAGGGCTTTCGGTGAACACCACCCCGGCCATAACCTCGGCGATGCCCTCTTGCTTTGCCCACTCGGCGACCTTGATGGTTTGTTCGATGTCATTCATCGGCTCGGCGATCATGAGACGGCTCAGCCCGTGACGCGCCATCACGCGCAGCGACATGCGAAAAACGGATTCGTCAGCCTTCTCCCACGACATAAATCTCATGCCCGTGGTGATGCACGACAGGTGCAGATTGGGGGCGGCGGCACGCATGCGCGCGATGCGCTCCCAGGGGTTCTCGCCGTGGAATTTCACGCCCATATTGAGGTGTGTCGAGCTCGTGAAATCGAGCGCAGCAAGACCCATCCGCTCATAAATCGGACCCATCGCCTCGACCATTCCCGTGGTGATGCCGGCAACACCCCAGAGGCTCTGGTTGCCGTCGCGAACGCTCGTGTCGACAATCTTGATCGGGCCTCGACGAACGCGCGGCGCTCCCTCAGAAAGGCTCATGTGGTCGGTCATACGTTGTTCTCCTTGCGGGCTTCCCAAACCGGACCAAACCATGAGGTGGGCACAGCTCCGGCGATGAAGTCAGGATGCGAAAGCACGTAATCGTGCATCGACAGGGTGGTCTTGAGGCCCTCGATGTTCGTGTTTCGCGCCGCCTGACGAATCGCTGCGACCGCAGCCTCGCGGTTGTGCGCGCGCACAATGAGTTTGGCCATCAGGCTGTCGTAGAACGGCGGGAACTTGTAACCCTCTTCGATTTGAGTGTCGACACGGATGCCCGGCCCGCGTGGCCATGACAGCTTGCTGATCGTGCCCGAATTCGGCATGAAGTCGGCCTCGGGGTCTTCGGCGTTGATGCGAAGTTCAATCACCGCCGCTGGTGGAACAGGGCCCACCTCAGGGAGTTCAGGGTCTTGACCGAGAGCGAGTCGCAGCTGCGCGGCCACGAGATCAACGCCGAACGCCTCTTCGGTCACCGGGTGCTCGACCTGAATGCGAGCGTTTACCTCGAGGAACACGACATCCTCGGTCTCGGTGTCGACGAGGAACTCCACCGTTCCTGCTCCGCGGTACTTCAGCGCCTCGACGAGAGCGCGAGACGAGTCGTGCAACACCTTGCGGCGAGCATCTGTGAGGTTCGGTGCCGGGCATTCTTCGATGAGTTTCTGGTGGCGACGCTGCACGGAGCAGTCGCGGTCACCAAAGATCCAGGCCCGACCAAAGCCATCGCCGAAAACCTGAACCTCGACGTGACGAGCCTTGCCGTAGTAGCGCTCGACATACAAAGCGCCGTTGCCGAACGCAGCCTCTGCCTCGGCGGCGGCCTGTGGAGCAAGTGTGGCAAGTTCGTCGGGGTTCGTCACCAAACGAATTCCGCGGCCACCGCCTCCGTGAATTGCCTTAATAAGCAGGGGATAGCCGATCTGTGCTCCGAGCGGTACGACATTCGTGACATCGGTGATTTCAACGCCGGCGGCTACGGGAACACCTGCTGCGATAGCAACCTCGCGTGCTGACCCCTTGTCGCCCACGGCGCGCAGAGTCTCGGGCCTGGGTCCGGCAAAAGCGATGCCCTCTTCTTCGAGCAGCTCACACAGTTTGGGTTGTTCACTCAAGAATCCGTAGCCGGGATGAACCACTGCCGCTCCCGCGTGCACTGCTGCCTGAGCGACCTGCTCGGGTCGCAGGTAGGACTGACCGGCAGGAGCTGCACCGATGACAATGACTCGATCGGCAGCGCGAGCCGCGGGAGAGTCAGCATCCGCCGTGCTGGCCGCGAGAACGGGTGACGCGCCAATTCGGCGCGCCGCCGCAATGATGCGCATGGCAATCTCTCCTCGATTGGCTACGAGGACTACGGGCTTCTCGGTCATGACTATGCGTTCGTGTCGATGACAACCAGGGGCGTTCCGAACTCGACGGCCTGGGCATCCTGAGCAAGGAACTCACCGAGAACGCCGGCTTTACCCGCGGCAATCGGATTCATGAGCTTCATGATTTCGATAATTCCGATGGTGGTATCAGCTTCGACTCGGTCGCCTGGCTGTGCAAAAACCTCTGCGCCGGGCGCGGGGCGACGGTAGAACACGCCGATCATGGGCGCGTCAATCGTCTCGCCGGCCGGCGCTGCGGGTGCCGCCGGGCTGGCTGCAGGTGCGGCTGCAGGTGCTGCCACGACTGCAGGTGCTGCGACCACGGGGGCGGCTGTGGCAACAGGAGCGCCGCCGACGAAAGTGTCGCTGTTCGACAATGTCACCGAGATGTTGCCGTACGAGACGGCCGCTGACTCAAAGTTGCTCTCATTCAGCTGCGCGACGAGATCGAGCAGGTCTTGCCAACTGGGCTGTTCACTCATGTCTTACGCCTCATCCAAAATTGTTACTTTGCCACTGTCGCCATCAACTCGGATGCGCATGCCGGTCTTGATCGTGGTCGTGCCGAAGCCCGTTCCGACGACTGCAGGCAGCCCGTATTCGCGGGAGACAATGGCCGCGTGGCACATGATGCCGCCGATGTCGCTGACAGCAGCTTTGATGCGACTGAATACCGGGGTCCAACTCGTGTTGGTCACCGGGGCAACCAGGATTTCGCCTTCTTGGACTGTGTCGAGTTGGTCAGGAGTGAGCACAACGCGAGCGATTCCCTCAGCAACGCCTGGAGCTGCGGCAAATCCGCCGAGTTCGGTCTTGCTGCCACTGCCGTCGGCCTGATCGAGCCAGCGCTCGACAGTCTCGGGAGTGATTCCCCAGAGCATGATGGTCAGTGGCTCACTGACATCCTCGGGAACCGGGCCAAGTGCAGGCGGGGGAGTCCACGCGGCCAAGGCCTTGTAAATGTCTTTGCGCTTGGCAACGACGGCTGGCCAGTATGCCGGGCCCTGAGGCTCGGTGCCGTGGCTCCAGGCGGCCTGCAAGTCAATGACGGCCTCGACGACCTCGGCGCGACGCAAGTAGAAAATGTCATCGGCGTTGGACCAGAAGCCCCACTGCGCGAAGAGCTTGCCGAATTCGCGGACCTTGTTCCAGAACTCGGTCATGAACCAGTGCTCGATGTAGAAGTTGTGGTTTTCGACATAAGGAAACACCGTTCGCGAGAGGCCTAGGGCGCCGTCGAACTCGGCCTTGGCGTCATCGTCGAGAAGGTCGCGATACAGGTTCGTGATTTCGTCGCGCTCGGCCTGACGCTTGTCGAGCTCGCGCTCGAGTGACTCACCGCGGCGAACCATCTTGATGTAGTCACCGATGCCCTGAATAGGAAGGGTCATGTCGTCAACCCACGAGCGGTGGTGGTGATACATGCCAGAACCGTTAGAGAAGTAGAACCAGGGATTTGCCGTCTCATCCAGGTCGGCAATCCACGCCTTTCCGGCGTCAGTTCCCGAAAGGTTGGCGCGCAGCTCGGCCTCAGTGGTTGCGGCAACGACCGCGTCGCCCACCCCGAGGTCTTCAGCCTTCTTGGCCAGGCGACGAAGTTCATCGTCGGGTCGGAACAAGATCACGTCGATGCCTGAAACCATGCGAGAAATGGTTTGGTCTGTGATGTCGGGGAAGTTTGCCTTGCACAGCAACAGGAACTGCAGGTAGGCGGCGTACCCGAGGTTGAGGAACTCGGAGTGAAGCGTCCAGATGCCGTCACCCTTTTCGATCAGATCGAGGTAGTTGGCCAGGAGAGTGTTTGCCTGCGTGTTTCCGTGAGTCTCGGTTACATATTCAATTGACTCGTATTCGCTCATCTCGGGGATGGCGATCGATTTCACGGCGTTAATCTGCTTCTTGACTCGTTCTACCCAGTCTTCGTAGAGGTTGTCCCAGTTGGCGAAGTAGTGACCAGCGCGAACACCGAATTCGGCAGCGCGACGCTCAATCTCGTCGGGCTCGGGTGCTGGCAGTGCACTCATGTAGGTGTAACCGTTGACGACCCGCACGTCGAGGCCCTTGGCCGGCGGCATGGCGAAAACACGAGTATTCGTCACGCCGGTTCCCATAAACGCGCAGTCGATGGTGATTTGGTCGAAGGGATACGACACCTCGGGGAAGTGCAGCGAGTTTCGGAACCACGTCTTCTTGCCGTCTACCGCTCGGCGACCATCCTGAAACAGGTTGTGGTACGCGTAAAGGTCTTGCCAACCCTCGGCGCCGGCCGGGGTTTCAATCTCGTAGGGATCTGGGAAGCGACGATCTGACATGGATGCTCCAAACGGCTCTGTGTGGATTGAGAAGTACGGGGTGTGCTCTCAGTCTCACCCCGGGAGCAAAATAATGCAAGAACCTTTTTCACTGAGTGAAAAGAATGTTCTTCCCCTGAGGTGCACTTCTCTCGTAGGCTTGCACCACTATGAGCGAAGCACGCGAGTTTCCCAAGAGCACGGCCAAGTCGGTCACTGCTCGGGCGCTTGCCGTCCTCGGTGCACTGAGTGCCCAAGAGCCATCGATGACGCTGAGCCAGTTGGCCCGGGTTGCAGGTCTACCGGTGGCTACGGTGTATCGACTCGCGGGTGAACTCGAAGAGGGTCGTTTCTTGCAGCGCGACGCCTCCGGGCGATACAGCCTCGGCGTTCGCATGTGGGAGATGGGTCTTCTCACCCCGGTTCACGGACACATGCGCGAGGTCGCCATGCCGTTCCTGCTCAATCTGCAATATGAGTGCCGCGAAACAGTGCAGCTCGCCGTGTGTGATGGTGTGGATGCGGTCTACATCGAAAAGCTCACGCTCGATACGAAAACACCTGTCCAAAGTCGTATTGGTGCACGCATTCCGTTGCACGCGACCGCCGTTGGTCAGGCCATCCTTGCCCTCAGCGACCCAGGATTCATAGACGTCATCACAGGCATGCCGTTGCCGAGATTCACCGACAGCACGGTGACGACGCCTCGCGCCCTGAACAAAATGCTCGACCAGGTGCGCGAGCAGGGCTTTGCTCACTCGACTGAAGAGTATGTGCCGGGCTCGACCGCGATCGCAGCTCCCGTCATGGTCAATGGCAAGGTTGAAGCCGCCATTGGAATCGTGAACTACGAGCTTCGAGACGATTTAGAAGTTTTTGTTCCCCAGTTGATCGAGGCCGCTGCCGGCCTTGGTCGGCGTCTCAAAGAGCTCGCGGCCGACCCGCAGGCTGACTAGTTTTTCACCTAGTGAAAAGGAAGGTACACCGTGGTATCACCGTCGTTGCCCGCTAACCAGGGCAAGCTCCTCAAGGCGCCGCCCGCGCGTTCAGACTGGTCCAACTACCAAGCCGGTCGATTCTTTAACCGAATTGAGTCGCAAACAGGTGTGCACTTCGAGACTTATCGCGACGCCTGGCAGTGGTCGGTCGACAACCTCGAAGATTTCTGGGGCGAGCTGTGGCGCGAGACCAAAATCATCGAACACGCTCCGTATGAGCGCGTTCTTGCCTCGACGAAAATGCCGGGCGCGAAGTGGTTCCCGGGTGCACTGATCAACTGGGGTGAACACCTCGTTCGTGGTCTGTCGAGCCAAGGCGACAAGCCAATGCTCATCGCTCGCAGTCAGACGCGAGAGGCGTTTGAGCTCACCGGTCACGAGGTCGTCGACCTCGTGACTCGAATTCAGCAGGGCTTGATTCGCGCCGGAATCGCCAAGGGCGATCGTGTCGTCGGCTATCTTCCGAACATCCCTGAAACCATCGCACTCTTCATCGCGGCGGCTTCGCTGGGTGCAGTTTTCTGCTCGGTTCCGCCCGAGATGGGAACGCGTTCGGTGCTCGACCGCATCGAGCAGCTCGAACCCAAACTCATCGTCGCACTTGATGGTTACAGTTGGGGATCCAAACGAATCAGTCGCGTTGACGAACTCGCCGCGATTCGCGAAGCGATCCCGGGCATTACCGCGGTTCTCTTGCCTTACGCAGATGAGAATGCGGATGTTCCCGCCGGTGCCATCGTCTGGAGCGACTTCACCTCAACAGCAGCTGACTACATCGTTGAGCCGGTGCCCTTCGATACGCCACTTGTCGTCCTCTTCTCGTCAGGTACAACTGGCAAGCCCAAGGCAATCGTGCACGGCCACGGCGGACTCCTCGTCACACACATGCGTGACTTGCACCTGATGTTTGACATCGACGAAACCGACCGCACCTTCTGGTTCTCGACCACCGGATGGATGGTCTGGACGTTGAGCGTTTCGACGCTCATGACCGGCGCATCCATGGTGCTCATGGACGGTGACCCCAACTGGCCGGCCCTCGACGGCGAGTGGTCACAGTGGGCAATGCTCGGAACGACCGGGGCAACCTATTTCGCGACCGGCTCGGCGTACCTGGCCGCGAGTGCGCATGCGGGTATCGAGCCCGGAAAAAAGTGGGACCTGAGCAAACTGCGCGAAATCCAATGCTCAGGTTCACCCCTGGCTGCGGATGTCGCTGTGTGGGTCTATGACCAGGTGAACCCCAACCTGTACCTCTGCCCGGCCTCCGGTGGAACCGACATTTGCTCGGGATTCCTGTCGGGTTCGTCGCTCGCGGGTGTTCACGCCGGTGAGATGGTCGTTCCCATGCTCGGTGTCGCGCTCGACGCGTGGAGTCCCGAGGGAGCCACCGTGCCGATTGACGAGCCCGGCGAACTGGTCTGCACAAAGCCTCTGCCGTCGATGCCGCTCTTCTTCTGGGGGGACACCGATGGCGAGCGGTACAAGGCCTCCTACTTCGATGTCTACCCGGGCGTGTGGCGTCACGGTGACTGGCTGATTCACACCAGTCGCGACACCTGGATCATCTCGGGGCGCTCCGATGCCACGCTCAATCGTGGCGGGGTTCGTCTCGGAACAGCCGAGTTTTACGGGGTTCTCGACCCGCTGCCTGGCATTGCCGACTCCATGGTCGTGCACTTCGAAGACCCCGCCGGCGGAATGGGGCAGTTGGTTCTGCTGGCCGTTGCTAAAGATGGTCAAGACATGGATGCGCTCGAGAAGCTCATCAAAACGACTATCCGTACCGAGCTCTCGCCGCGCCACGTTCCCGACACCATCGTGTGG
This sequence comes from Aurantimicrobium sp., assembly GCA_024644865.1. Classification (GTDB taxonomy): domain Bacteria; phylum Actinomycetota; class Actinomycetes; order Actinomycetales; family Microbacteriaceae; genus CAIOLM01. Next base: position 25,715 of record JAHEGZ010000002.1, on the reverse strand, counting down.
ACGCCGTCGGTTCCTCGAACCGCAACGGGCAAGCGTCTCGAGATTCCGCTCAAGCGTGTCGTTCAGGCAACCCGCGAGGGTAAGGCAATCGACGCGTCCGTCATGGACCGGGGCGTGCTCGTTCGACCTGACGATGTCGACGGAATCGTCGCAAGCGTGATTGCCGTGTTGCCTTAGCTCACACAGCCGGCAACGCCCACGCGCATAATTAGCTGTGAGCAAAGTGACCACAGGCATCTTGCATGTCGACATGGATGCGTTTTTCGCGTCTGTCGAACTGCTCGACTTTCCTGAATTTCGCGGAAAGCCTGCCGTTGTCGCCCCGTTGTCGGGGCGTTCGGTGGTGCTGAGCGCCACCTATGAGGCACGCGCACTGGGCATCAAGGGCCCCATGCCGCTGGCCATGGCTAAGCGCATTGTTCCCGACGTCATTGTCATGCCACCCAACCGCGCCAAGTACACCAAAGCCTCGGCCGAAGTCATGGCCGTCTTTCGGGACTTCACTCCGCTGGTCGAGCCACTGAGCATCGACGAAGCATTTTTGGATGTTCGTGGCGCGACTCGACTGCTCGGCCCTCCCGAAAAGATCGCCGCTGATATTCGCGCCGCCGTGCTTGAGCGCACCGGACTGACGTGTTCGGTGGGAGTTGCCGCCAGCAAGTTCATGGCCAAACTGGCATCAGGGCACTGCAAGCCCAACGGATTGCTCGTGATTGAGCCAGCGCGAGAACTCGAGTTTCTTCATCCACTGCCCATCCGTGCTCTGTGGGGAGTCGGTCCGCAGACAGCCAAGGTGCTCGAAAAACGCGGGCTTCACACGATCGGTGACATCGCTGATACCCCTGTGCGCAGCCTGGTTTCTGCGCTGGGGGAGTCTGCCGGAACGCACCTGCACAACCTCGCTTGGGCGCGAGATACGCGTGATGTCATCCCCACTCGCCTCGAAAAGAGCACCGGGCGAGAAATCACCTTCGACGACGACGTCACCGATCTCGACACGCTGAAGCGAACGCTCCTGGCACAGAGTGAACGCGTGGGCTCGTCGCTTCGGCTGGGAAACACGGATGCCCGGACCATCGCGCTCAAAGTTGCCTTCGCCGATCGTCAAACCGTGTCACGAAGTCGCACACTCCCCGCGGCGACCTCGGTGAGCCGCACGATTTACTCGACCGCCGTTGAGTTGCTCGAGGCGCTCCTTGGCGAGATGGGAGAGTTGCCCCGCAACCCGGTAAGGCTCATCGGCGTTCGGGCTGAGCAACTGGTACCCGCGGGTAGTTCAGATGCACTGCTCTGGGATACCGACGAGGAGTGGAGAGAAGTCGAGCGGGTTGAAGATGCCGTCGCGGAGAAGTTCGGGCGTGGCGCGCTCAAGCCCGCGTCCCTCGTGGTCAGCCCGTCCGACGCGCCCATCGGCGAGTCGGCGCACGGTGCAACAAAGGCTGTTCGCGAATAGACTGTTCTCGAAACACACGGGAGCCCAGTCAACTGGGCTGAGAGGAACGCTAGAGCGTTCGACCGTCGAACCTGATCTGGGTAATGCCAGCGCAGGGAGGACTCATCTCACATCCCGTGCCCTCATTTCCATATTTGAAAGGGGCACGCAAGTGCACGCATCCATCACCACTCCCACTGTCAATCGCTTCGCCTGGCGCATTGTCGACATCGTTATCGCGGCCGTCATTGGTGTCGCAGGCGGTGTCATCTTCTTTGTCGGCGATCTTGTTTACACCCCGCTGAGCGCTGTTCTCGATGTCACACCGGGCCTCGAAGGACTCACTGCCGCCTTCTGGCTTTTCGCTCCGGTGCTGGGCGGGCTCGTCATTCGCAAGCCGGGCGCCGCGGTGTTCGTCTCGCTCGTCGCGGCCCTCGTTGAGGTGGCCCTCGGTTCGACCTGGGGAACGATGAACCTCTGGGTCGGTTTCATTCAGGGCCTCGGAGCTGAAGCCGGAATTGCATTATTCGGATACGCGAGCAGCCGTCTATACGTCGCCATCGTCTCGGGCGCTCTCGCCGGAGTGGCAAACGCAGCCGTCTGCCTCGTGCTGTACTACCCGGGAGTTACCCTCCAAGTCGCTGCCATCTACACGGTTTCAGCAGTTGTTTCGGGCATCGTGTTTGCAGGCATCCTCGGTCTGATCGTGGCACAGGCGCTGGCAAAGACTGGCGCGTTGGCTCGATTCCCGCTCGGAAAAACCGCCTAAGAACCTTCGAGGCATTCAATGTCAGTGGGTGAATCTACCGTCGTAGCTGACGGATGGGGGTGGCGCTTCGGCGCCAGTCCGTCGTCCAGCGTCGATAACGTTTCATTCACGATTGACGCAGGGGAGCGCGTGCTCTTGCTCGGGCCTTCGGGTTCCGGCAAGAGCACGTTGCTTCGTGCCATGGCGGGTTTGCTCGCCGCCGACGAGGGCACATCAGTAGGTTCGCTCACGGTCGGAAACCACGACGCTCGCCGTCAGAGTGGCGACGTGGGCATCGTCTTTCAAGACCCTGAGACCCAGGCTGTTCTGCACCGAATTGGCGACGATGTCGCATTTGGTCTTGAAAATCAGGGATTACCTGCCGAGCACATCTGGCCCCGAGTTGCGCAGTCACTCGACATGGTCGGGCTCGACTTCGATCTAGCCCACTCGACCACCGCACTTTCAGGCGGCCAAAAACAGCGACTCGCACTCGCAGGCGCAATGGCCCGACAGCCTCGAGTTCTGCTGCTCGACGAACCGACCGCAAATCTCGATCCGGCGGGCGCTGCGCTGGTTCGAACATCCGTTGAGCAGGTCGCCAACAAAGCTAACGCAACGGTCATTGTGGTTGAGCACCGCCTTGACCTGTGGTGGAACTTCGCAACCCGAGTGTTAGTTCTGGATGCCCGCGGCCGCGTTCTCGCCGACGGAACACCCGCGGCGGTACTTTCGGGTTCTCGCACCGAGCTCGAAGCGGCGGGAATCTGGTTGCCCCAGCACGCGCCCGCGCTTTCTGCCGAGCCAACGCACGTTCAATCCGCTGTCGACCTTCTCGAAACGCGGGAACTTGGCATCCGACGACCCGGTGGTCCAGTCGTGCTTGAAAATCTCAACTTTCAGGTCGCAGCAGGCCAACTGCTCGCCGTGACTGGTGCAAACGGCGTTGGAAAATCGACACTCGGACTCACCCTGGGTGGGCTCATTCCGCCGGGCGTGGGCGACGTTGTGGCGACCGAAGCTCTGGCTCGAGGTACTGGTCCGAGCCCCTACCGCTGGACTTCGCGCGCGCTTCACACCCGAATCGGAATGGTTTTTCAGTCTCCCGCTCACCAGTTCGTGCGTCCAACGGTTCGCTCAGAACTCGCATTGAGCGCTCGAACAGCCGGCCTGAGGGGAGCTGACAATGACCGCGCCGTCGATGACATGCTCGAGCGCTTGGCGCTCGGCGCACACTCGCAAGCAAACCCTTTCATGCTCTCCGGGGGCCAGCAGCGACGGCTCTCCGTTGCCACGGCACTCATTGCCAAGCCGAGCGTACTGATTCTCGACGAACCCACTTTCGGGCAAGACGCCAACACATGGGTGCAGCTTGTCGAACTCATGCGCGAGCTGGCCGACTCTGGCCGAGCCGTCGTGACGCTCACCCATGATGACAACCTCGTTGCCGCGGCACACCGGCGCATTGAGTTGGTGTGCCCGTGAATCCGCTCGCAAAGTTTCTCGCAGCGACAGTCGTTTCGCTCTCCCTCGTGCTCACCCTCAGCCCTCAAGCGGCCGGTTTTGTGCTCGTGGTGGATCTCATCGCGCTGCCGTTCTTTAGATTCTCGGCCCGAGGACTGGTGCGCATTCTTGTCCCTCTCGCCGTGATGGCCGCACTGACCGCACTCACCACGGCGCTCTATGGGCGTCCATCGGGCACTGTCTTCGCGCAGTGGGGACTCATCGTCATCTCGCAGGGGTCGATCGAGCTCGCGCTGGCGATCGGGCTGCGCATTCTGGCCATTGGCCTTGCTGGGGTTGTGGTCGTTGCCCGCATCGACGCAACAGATCTTGCCGACTCTCTCACACAGTTGTGGCGCATGCCTCGTCGTTTTGTGCTCGGTACACTGGCGGCCTTCCGGCTGCTGAGCCTGTTTCTGGATGACTGGCGCACACTGGAAATGGCACGTCGGGCTCGGGGGCTGGGTTCAGGCCGGGGTCCCATTGTGGCCATTAGCCGATGGAGTGGGCAAGCGTTCGCGCTCCTAGTACTTTCCATTCGCCGCGGATCAACTCTTGCTCTGGCGATGGAAGCTCGAGGCATCAACGCCCCAGGACCGTTCAGTTATGCGCGAACGGCACACTGGTCTGCGCGAGACTGGATACTCGTCGGCGGCGCCAGCTTTATCGCGGTCGCTGCACTCATCATTGGAATCGCTTCGGGAGGTGCAGGTGTTTAGCTCGACCGTGGCTGCGCTCATCTCGCTGGAGGCAACCTCAACAGGACCACTCACGATTCTCATCGATGGCCCTAGTGGCGCTGGTAAGACGACGCTGGCTGCGCAGGTAGAAACCGCATGGCCAGCAGCGCGCAAACTCGTGGTGCTTCACCTCGACGACCTTTACCCCGGGTGGCAGGGGCTCGATTCCGCCTCGGCGTACGTTCGAGATTCAATCCTGTTGGCTCGTCTGGCTGGGCAATCCGCACGCTGGCAACGTTGGGACTGGGCTGCTCATGAGCCCGCCGAATGGCACGAGATAGCTGCCGACGTTGATCTCGTGGTCGAAGGCTGCGGTGCGATTACATATCAATCCGCTCGCGTAGCCAGTGCATCCGTATGGGTCGATGAGGCCGAAGAAACTCGTAAAACCCGCGCGCTCGGGCGTGCTGACGACGACTTCGATCAACACTGGGACGAATGGGATGCTCAGTTCAGCCAATTCGTGGAACGAGAGCAACCTCACCGGCATGCGTCGCTCTTTGTCGGGCTGACCCGCTAGCCTAGAAGCATGTCTGAACAGCACGATGTCTATTACACGGCCGAGTTTATTGATGGCCCTCGCGCCGGCGAAGCCGAAGAGCGCGTCCTTATCCACGGCAAGCACGACGAGAAGCTGAATGTTGTTTCGCTCGTCGACGGCCTGGAGTCGATTTTCCGTTATCTCGAGGTTGACTCGCGCGAGGTACAGGGCAAGCTTCACGTTCGCTACTCGTTTAACGAGGGCGCAAGCGATCCGTTCGTCTCCGAAGACGAGAACGAGTAGCCAACAGGCTTCCTAGACAATAAACAAGCCCCGCATTTCTGCGGGGCTTGTTTCATTTGGGGTGAGTAACGGGTTTTGAACCCGCGACCTCCTGAACCACAATCAGGCGCTCTACCAACTGAGCTATACCCACCAAGGGTGTCGGTAAGAAACCAACTGCATAAGTGTATTACAAGATTTTTGACACACGCTCAGCGGCCGCGGCCGCCTGATCGCTCGAGGGCCCGGGGGCAGCAACCATGATGGCTTCTCGGTAATAGGCGAGCTCGCGAATCGACTCGCGAATGTCTGCCAGAGCACGGTGGTCGCCCGCTTTCGCTGGGGCGTTGAAGTAAACGCGCGGATACCAACGCCGGGCAAGCTCTTTGATCGACGATACGTCGACGTTGCGGTAGTGCAGGTACTCGTCGAGGCGCTTCATGTCGCGGGCCAGGAATGATCGGTCGGTTCCGATGGAATTGCCAGCCAGGGGAGGGCGTTGTCCGTCGGGAATGTGCTGCTGCAAGTATTCGAGAACTTTAATCTCGGCCTCGGCCACGCTCACGCCGTCGGCGATTTCGTTGATGAGACCGGATTTGGTGTGCATCTCGGTGACAAAGTCGCCCATGTGCTCAAGCGCGGTGTCGTTGGGCTTGATGACCATTGAGAACCCCTCGTGCACGGGAACGAGCTCGGAATCGGTCACAATCACGGCGATTTCGACGAGTTCGTCGACACCAAGGTCGAGACCGGTCATCTCACAGTCAATCCAGACCAAACGGTCAGTGCTAGCAGCCATAAAGCAAGTCTAGTTAGCCGAACAGACAGTGAATTTCGAAGGGTTCCACGCAGATTTCTTGGCTGAATCTTAGAAGCTCAAATCCCTAGAACTTTCAACCGCTTGTTTAGACTTAAATCTATGGTTCGGGGTCGTTGGCTTCGAGCGTGGGCTCGCGCGCTCACGCTAACCCTGATAGCCGCCGTGACGGCGGTGGTCGGGGTCGTTGTTGTGCCCTCGACCGTTGGCGGAACATCCGGTGCACAGGCTGCAGTGAGTTGGCCCGAGTACACGATTGACATGTCGAAGTGGGATGCCGGCCGGATTATCAACGACGAGCTGTTTTTCGATCCGAACTCGATGACGGTCGCCGACATCCAGACCTTCCTCAATGAGAAGGTGCCGAGCTGTCGCAGCGGGTACACCTGCCTCAAAGACAAATTCGACATCACGAATAACATTCCGGCCAACCCCATGTGTTCGGCGTACACGCGCTCCGACAACCCGGCGCGTACGAGTTGGACCTACAAAGACAGCTCCGGTGTTCATGAGAAAGCTGCGCTTATCATCTACAAGGTCGGGCGTGCATGTGGAATCAGCCCCAAGGTCATTCTGGTAACTCTCGAAAAGGAGCAGGGTCTCGTCAGCGATGACTGGCCCGGTGCTCGGCAATACCGCTACGCGATGGGCGCTGACTGCCCAGATTCGGGTGATGGATGCGGTCTTACCGCCGGATTCTTCAAGCAGGTCTATCGCGGCGTCTACATGATGAAGCGATACACGCAGCCGGCCGGTACCGGCCCTGGGACCAACTACGAATCTGACTTCGCGGCGATGCACAGAGTAAATACCTGGGTCAACGTGCGATATGGAATCTCGACCTCCTGTGGAACCAAGCGCACTTACATCTCTAATCAGGCAACGCACGTGCTTTACGTGTACACGCCCTATACGCCCAATGCTGCGGCGCTGGCAGCAGGATGGGGAACTGCCCCTTGTGGGGCCTACGGAAACCGAAACTTTTTCAGGTATTACTTCAAGTGGTTCGGTGATCCCCACGGTATTCCACCAGCTATGACAGATCCGCCGACTCAAACCGGAACTGAGGTCGGACTCGAGAAGGTGGGCACGACCCTCACGGCCTCGAAGGGCACTTGGAAGGGTGTTCCCACCCCCGCGCCGAGTTATCAGTGGTTCAAGTGTGATGCTCAGGTCGATGCGCTCAAGACCGCAGCGCCCACCGGTTGCTCGGCTATTCCGAATGCCACAGCTGCCACATACACGCTGACGGTCAACGAGGTCGGCAAGTTTGTTGCCCCCCGAATCAAGGTCACTAACGTTGCCGGAACGACCTACCGCCTGACTGCAACGACCGCAAAGGTTTACCTCGCTCCGGCCAACACTGTGCTGCCGGCGATTTCAGGCACTGTGCTTCCGGCTCGGACGCTGACAGTTTCGACCGGCACCTGGACCGGCCTGCCGGCGCCTACCTACTCGTACCAGTGGAGCGTGTGTACCGGCGAGATTCCTCAACCCCCTGTGGTGACAACCACGGTCGTTCGGCCGAGTGCGACTCGCCCCACTCCCGTGGTGCCGCCAGCGCCAACGTGTACGGCAATCGACGGGGCGACGAAGTCGACTTTTGTTGCTCGAGTAGCTGACATCGGAAAGTACTACCAGGCGAAAGTGACGGCCAAAAACACGTCCGCAGCCACGGTCGTGACCTCGACCAGCCTGCAGGTGCAGTCGGTTCCTCTGGTGATCAAGCACGCCGCTTTGGGTGGTCGCGCCAAGGTCGGGGCAACGGTTTCGGCAACAGTTGGCACGTACACGGCCGTTCCGGTCGCTACCCTGAGCTACCAGTTCTTCGCCTGCCCAGCCGCCATCAAGACGTCGGTGACGACCATTCCGAACACCTGTGTCTCGCTCGGCAACGCGTCGAGCACTCCGGGCGTGGCCGTTCCGGCATCGGTCAAGGGTAAGTTCATCACTGCGAAGGTGATTGCAACTAACGCAGTCGGGTCAACCGTCGAGTTCACGCCGTCGAGCACGGCAGTCGCAGACGACCCACTTGTTCCGTTGATGACAGGAGCGCCGTCAGTCGGTCATGCGGTGACGGCAAGCTCGGGTGCATGGACAGGTGCGACGACGCGCATCCATTTGACGACCACCGGTCGCATGTACGGCGGCTATCCGGTTCTTGGTGTCCAACAAGCACTGCGTGCCGACGGCTACGGCACGCCCCTCACCGGTGTTTATGACGCGAGAACCGTCAGTGACGTGCGCAAGTTCCAGTTGCGCCATCGCGTTCCCAACCCAGATGGATATGTCGGTGAGATGACGTGGAAGGCGATGCGTGCGCTCACGATTTCAACGCCTCCGTCATATACCTACCAATGGATGCGCTGCGCCGGCGCCGTGACGGTCACTCCGACTGTTGCTCCCACTCAGGCTCCATTGAGCTGCCTCGCAATCTCCGGAGCTACCGACCCCACGTACACTCCGGTTGCTGCAGATCGCACAAAGTACTTGGTCGTAGCTGTCACGGCTTCCGGTGTGCAGGAGACACAGAAGGTTCGCTGGTCGCTGTCGACCGTTGTCGTGCCATAGCGCGACCTAGAATTGTTCTATGAAGCGCAGTCAGCATCCGACCCGGGAGCGGTTGATTGCTGTCACAGTAGACATGCTCGACGACTGCGGTCCTGGCGACATCAGTGTTGATGAGGTCCTTGGCGTCTCGGGCATTTCGAAAGGCTCGCTCTATCACCACTTCACCGACCTGGCCGATTTGGTTGATGAGGCCCTGGCATATCGATTCGCCCATTACGTCGACCTAACGGTTGCGTCTATCGTGCCCATCGTTACCAATTCCAAGACGCGTGACGAGATGTTCGCAGGAATCGCCAGAGTTACTGTGGCAACGCAGTCTCCCGACTCGCGACCGAATCGCCTCGAACGAGTTCAGACGGTCGGGCGAGCAGCGCGAAATCCCCACCTTCGACAATTGTTGAACTTTGAGCAACAGCGCCTCAATGGAGCACTCGCCGACCTGATTCACGAGGGTCAAAATAAAAGCTGGATTAGCTCAGATTTCGACGCGCTTGCTGCTGCCGTGCTCATTCAGGCCTATACCCTTGGCCGCTCGTTGGACGACATCACAGAGCCACATCTCGATCCCGAGAAGTGGATTCAACTCATCAATCGTCTCGTCGAAAAGACCTTTGGTGCTGAAGAGACGAGCAACTAGTGCGCGTCACTGGCCTCGGTCACGCAGGGCTATTCATTGAAACCAAGGGGGGCACCGTGCTGTGCGACCCTTGGGTCAAGCCGGCGTTCTTTGGATCTTGGTTTGTCTTTCCTGACAATCGTGGCCTCGATTGGAAGAAATACGGCAACGCCGACTATCTCTATATTTCGCACCGACACCGAGACCATTTTGACCCGTGGTTGCTCAACGAGTACGTGCCCAAATCGATCAAGGTCCTTCTGCCGGAATACCCGACCGATGATCTCGAAACCGATTTGCGGTCCCTTGGTTTTCACAACATTATTTACACTCGCGCTGGCGAGATCATCGACGAGAACGGCCTGCGCATCATGGTCACGCCCATGCGTGCCCCGAGCGATGGCCCGATCGGTGACTCATCTCTGTCTCTGGATGACGGCACGGCGTGCATCCTTGATCAAAACGACGCCCACCCCCTCGATCTCGACGCACTGCTCGGGTTCGGCAAGGTGGACGCCTACTTCACTC
>JAHEGZ010000002.1:0-15897 GCA_024644865.1 Aurantimicrobium sp. | reverse complement strand
ATCGGTGACTCATCTCTGTCTCTGGATGACGGCACGGCGTGCATCCTTGATCAAAACGACGCCCACCCCCTCGATCTCGACGCACTGCTCGGGTTCGGCAAGGTGGACGCCTACTTCACTCAGTTCTCAGGGGCGATCTGGTGGCCAATGGCCTATGACCTGCCTCTTGGTGAGAAGCAGCACTTCGCCAAGCTCAAGCGCGAGGCCCAGACGAAGCGGGCACTGTTCTACATCGACAAGATTGATGCCCCACACGTTTTTCCGCATGCCGGACCCCCCGCGTTTTACGACGACCAGCTTTTCTCTTTCAACGCCAAGGGCCAAAACGACGAGGCTATCTTCACCGACCAGGTCGAATTCCTGAACGAGCTCAAAGCTGCTCGCCCCGACATCAAAAGCCACAACTTTATGCCGGGCACCGTGGTCGACATCAACAACGGCGAAGTGAAGGTGTCACAGACGCTGTACACCGAAGACGAGATCACGGCAATCTTTGACGACAAGTGGGGCTACTTCGAAATGCAGCGGGTTGAGCGCCAGGTAGATCTGGCCGAAGACCGCAAGAAGTGGGCAACACCTGCGTCACCCGAGGCAACGCTCGCCGAGATCAAAGCGTGGTGGGAACCACTCATGAAGCGAGCGCCTCTGCTGTGTGACGGCATCGGTGCAATGGTGAAGTTCACTATTGGTGAGCTCGAAATCGTGGCCGACTTTCCAAAAAGCGAAGTGCGCAAGTACGACGACGAGGCCGTGCGGTACTGGTTCGACATTCCGGCTGAGCTCGTCGCCACCAACCTTCGCGATCGAGAAATCGATTGGTCAAACAGCATTTTCCTGTCTGTTCGATTCACGGCCGGGCGTATCGGGAAGTTCAACGAATACCTTTATACGTTCATGAAGTGCCTGTCCGAACAGCGCATCGACTACGTTCAAAACTGGTACGAATCGCAGTCAGACGACGGTCAAGACGTTCGCTTGGGCGACTGGCTCGTTCAGCGCCGGTGCCCCCACCTGCGAGCTGACCTTTCGCAGGCCGGCTCCGTCGAAGACGGCATTCTCACGTGCAGCTTGCATGACTGGAAGTTTGATCTGGCAACTGGGCGATGTCTCACGACGCAGGGTCACGAGATTCGAGCCAGCAAGATCTGATGACTGCTGCCAAACGCCACGTCGTTATCGTGTGCAATCCCGCCAAGAGGGGAATCGAGGCGGTTCGCAAGCAGGTAGACCTTCAGGTCGCCAAGCACGGATTCGCGCGCCCGACCTGGATTGCCACGGTCGCCAAAGATGGCGGGCTGTCTGCTGCACGGCGCGCACTCGCCCGCAACCCAGACCTCGTTCTTGCCGTGGGCGGAGATGGCACAGTTCGCGCAGTTGCAGAAGTTTTTCGTGACACCGGCATCCCAGTTGGCATTATTCCCCGGGGAACCGGCAACCTTTTGGCGCGCAACCTCGGTTTGCCGGTGACTGACGTCAAAGCCGCTGTTCGAATCGTTTTCGAAGGAGTCGACAAACGCATCGACATCGCCCACGCTGAGACTGACGGACCAATGGGACCAAAGTCGACCATCTTTTTGGTCATGGCGGGAATAGGTCTCGACGCCGCGATGGCCGCTCTGACGAACCCTAAGCTCAAAGAGCGCATTGGCTGGCTCGCGTACATCAGTCCGATTCTGCAGGCTGCCTTTAGAAACGAAAAGCGCTCGCTCACCGTGGTTCTCGAAGACGGGCAGCGCACTAAGCGCCGACAACACACCGCCATCATTGGCAACTGCGGCGTGCTCACCGGCGGGTTTCTGCTCATGCCAGAAGCGAAACTCGATGACGGGTTGCTCGACGTGCTGGCGCTCGATCCTCAATCGGTTTTCGGCTGGACGCGCATCCTTCGCCGTATTGCTGTGGGGAGCGCACTGCGAAACTCGCCCAATAAGTCACAGATTCTGCGTGGGCTGCCAGACATCACGTCGATGCGTTATCGACAGACGCCACGCGTCGAGTGGCATATGGATGAGCCGGTCATGGTTCAAGCGGACGGAGATCCGTTTGGCAAGGTCAAGAGTGCCGTGGTTACCGTCTTGCCCGCTGCGCTGACAGTGCGAGTCTCTTAGTCGTGCCCTCGGCAGGACTCGAACCTGCGACCAAGAGATTAGAAGGCTCCTGCTCTATCCTCTGAGCTACGAGGGCGTGAGCTCAGTTTATCTCCCCTGATTGACGACCGGGATTGCCGTAGTGCTTGCGCCGCGCATCCTGTCTTTGAACAGCCTGGTGTCTGTGAGCCGGGCGAGCACCGGGCCGGCGATCACGGTGATGAGCATGTAAGTTGCGGCGAGCGGCCCGATGAGCGGGTTGACTCCCGCCGACACGGCCATGGCGGCGATGATGATCGAGAACTCTCCTCGCGGCGTGAGTGCGAAGCCTGCACGCCACCGACCGGGTCGACCGATGCCCGCTCGGCGAGCGGCAATGTAGCCCGTGGCAACCTTGGCCGACATGGTGACGACGGCGAGAGCCAGCGCCGGAAGAATGACCACGGGGATGTCGCGAGCATCTGTAGATAGGCCAAAGAAGACGAAAAAGATTGCGGCAAAGAGGTCGCGCAGGGGCTGCAAAAGTTTCTCCGCGTTCTGGGCGACCTGACCCGAAATTGCGATACCCACCAGGAACGCCCCGACGGCGCTTGACACTTGTACAGCGGCGGCTACGCCGGCGATCAGCATGGCGAGCCCGAGCACTCCAATTACGAGGGACTCTTTGTGCTCTGCCGAAAATACTCGAGAGATTCGCTTTCCGAATCGCAGTGCAACGAGGAGAATGACCAAAACGCTGCCAATCGCAACTGCCACTGTGATTGCGCCTTGAACCAGGCTTGCGCCGATGACGACAGCAGAGAGCACGGGCAGGTAAAACGCCATTGCAAGATCTTCGATTACAAGGATCGAGAGCACGGTCGGAGTCTCGCGGTTTCCGAGACGGCCGAGATCGGTCAAAACTTTTGCGATCACGCCAGACGATGAAACCCAGGTCACGCCGGCCATAACAAGTGCGCCAACCCAGCCCCAACCCATGAGCAGTCCAAACACGGCCCCCGGTATCGCATTGAGCAAGGCATCCCACAGCCCGGAGATAGCCGAGCGCTTGAGGTTGCCGACGAGCTCAGTGGGTGAATATTCCAAACCGAGCATAAGTAGCAGGAGTACGACACCGATTTCGCTGCCGGTTTGAAAAAAAGGCCTACTTGAGTCGAGTCCGATGAATCCACCGGCGCCAAAGAGAAGCCCGATGGACATATAAAACGGGATGGGCGACTGCCCGATCCATGCCGCAAAACGCCCCGCAAAACTGAGTAGGAGCAGGAGTGCGCCTACCTCAATCAGGATGAGCGTTTCTTCGTGCACGAGCTACCCGTCTGCTTGAGCGAGAATTTGTTCGAGCTTTTCGAGACCGGCGCGCGTACCTACCGCGATGAGAACGTCATCTGCGCTCAGAATCTCATCGGGTGCGGGGGAGGGTACGACTGCGTCGCCACGAAGAATTGCGACAATCGAGCAGCCTGTTTTGGTGCGAGCTTTGGTTTCCCCCAGGGGCTTGTCGAGGTAGCGCGAATCGGTTGGAAGGATCAATTGCTCGGTGAACAAGCCAAGTGCCCCCGAACCTAGGTCAGCGATCTGGCTGAGCAGGGCGGTGTGGCCGAGGAGGTCTGCCAGAGCATCCGCTTCATCGCTGTTGAGTTCAACGGCTTCAAGCACGGTGTCTGGATCCTCGCTGTCGTAAAAGGCGAGTTCACGTCGCCCGTCACGGTAGTTCAACACACCAATGTGTCGCCCGAGTTTCGTCACAATGTCGTGACGGATACCAATGCCGGGAAGGTCAATCTTCTCAATGCGTACACCCATGCCTACACGCTACCAACTTGCTCCATTCGACACAGTTAGCGCTAGGTGGGCTGGCACCGGACGGGGATAGGCTGAACGCATGATGTCGTACACGCTTGCCGGTGGTTGTTTTTGGTGTTTGGATGCCGTTTACCGAACGCTTCGCGGCGTAACTGACGTTGTGTCGGGATATGCCGGTGGAACACTTTCGAATCCCTCATACGAGGCTGTCTGCACCGGACTGACCGGCCATGCCGAGGTCGTGCGCGTCGACTTCGATGAAAGCGTGATTCCGGCAAGTGTGATTCTCGACGTGTTCTTCACGCTCCATGACCCGCGTCAGCTCAATCGCCAAGGCAACGACGTGGGCACGCAATATCGATCGGCGATGTTCTATTCATCCGAGGAAGAGCGTGCATTGTTCGCTGAGTCAATCGCGCATGCGAACGAACTTTGGGACGGGGGAGTCGTCACGACGATCGAGCCCCTCACTCAGTTCTACGAAGCCGAGGAGTATCACCAGAACTTCTTCGCTCGAAACCCCGGTCAGGGATACTGCTTGGCGGTAGCCGTCCCCAAGGTTGTGAAGGTTCGCAAGAGCTTCTCCGAATACGTCGTCGCCTAGTTTTCCCCGCGTGTCATAGGGCATCGTGGGTCCACAAATGATGCCACGAAGTGGGTCCAGATCCGCCTGAATGAACAGACTATAGCTCCCGCCATCTCAAGGAGCCTCATGTCAGACAGCATCACTCTCACCGGTCTCGTCGCAACCACACCCCGTCACCTCACCACTTCAGAGGGGCTAGCCATCACCAGCTTTCGCCTTGCCTCCAGCCAGCGTCGTTTCGACCGAACTGCTCAAAAGTGGATTGACGCCGATACGAACTGGTACACCGTCTCCGCGTTCCGCTCCCTTGCAGTGAATTCTGCCGTTTCGGTTACCAAGGGCGACCGAGTGATCGTCGCGGGCCGCCTGAAAATTCGCGATTGGGAGAACACTGACCGTTCGGGAACGACCGTTGAAATCGAGGCCGACACCCTTGGCCACGACATGTTCTGGGGAACGTCCACATTCACGCGGGTTTCTGTGACCTCGACGACCGACGCTGACCCAGTCGATGCACAGGATGCGTGGGCTAACGCCTCGTAGACTTGCGAACATGCGCTCACCCCTCGTCTTTCTCGTTGCGGTGAGCGCGTGTGCAGCAGTCGGGCTGAGTGCCTGTGCTTCGGGCGGACCGGCCAACCCCGCCGAAACACCGACGCACTCTGTTAGTCCTCGGGTTGCCCCGACATTTAGTCCAAACGGAACGGCCAACGACAACATCGCTTACTTCCGCTCGATAGTCGAGGCGGCGATCGAATCTCAGGGACTCAACGCTTCGACTGAAAAGCTTGCTCGATCCCTTTCAACCAACGGCTTCGCGGCCGCGGGAATCGAGTATTCGGACAACGCTACGGCGGTCGGAATGAAAGCCGACAGCGTCACGGTCGCCGCGGAATTTAAGGGTCAATGCCTCATCGCGCAATACGGTCCGAGCATCAAAGGGTTAGCCGTGACGTTGGCACCCGCTCTTGCCTCGGGGGGTTGCTTACTCGGCCGGTCCATCAACCACCTCTGAGTCTCTTAAGCTTGTAACCATGGCTGAATTTATCTACACCATGGTCCGTGCCCGCAAAGCGGTCGGCGACAAGGTCATCCTCGATGACGTCACGATGTCGTTCTTCCCTGGAGCAAAGATTGGTGTGGTCGGCCCGAACGGTGCCGGAAAGTCCACGATCCTCAAAATCATGGCCGGTCTCGACACTCCGTCGAATGGTGAGGCCAAGCTCAGCCCCGGCTACACCGTGGGCATTCTCATGCAGGAGCCCGAGCTCGACGAAACTAAGACTGTCCTAGAAAACGTGCAAGAAGGTGTGGGAGAGATCAAGGGCAAGATTGATCGCTTCAACGAGATTTCAGCTGCTCTCGCTGACCCTGACGCAGATTTTGACACTTTGCTAGCCGAGATGGGAACTCTGCAAGAGGCCATTGATGCAGCTGATGCGTGGGATCTCGACTCGCAGCTTGAGCAAGCGATGGACGCACTGCGTTGTCCGTCCTCGGATTCGCCCATCAATGTTCTCTCGGGTGGAGAAAAACGACGCGTAGCACTATGCAAGCTCCTGCTTCAGAAGCCCGATCTTCTCCTTCTCGACGAGCCCACAAACCACCTCGACGCCGAAAGTGTTTTGTGGCTTGAGCAGCACTTGGCTAAGTATCCCGGCGCCGTTCTCGCTGTTACTCACGACCGGTACTTTCTCGACCACGTGGCCGAATGGATTGCCGAAGTCGACCGCGGACATCTGTACCCCTACGAGGGCAACTATTCGACCTACCTCGAAAAGAAGGCTGAGCGTCTTGAGGTCCAGGGAAAGAAAGACGCCAAGCTCGCCAAGCGTTTGGCCGAAGAACTCGACTGGGTGCGTTCAAACGCCAAAGGTCGTCAGGCAAAGTCGAAAGCACGTTTGAATCGTTACGAAGAGATGGCGGCCGAAGCTGAGCGTACCCGCAAGCTCGACTTCGAAGAGATCCAGATTCCTGCCGGACCTCGACTCGGAAGTGTTGTTCTCGAAGTCAACAAGCTCAAGAAAGGCTTCGGTGACCGAGTTCTCATCGAAGACTTGTCGTTCACGCTCCCACGTAACGGCATCGTCGGAATCATCGGTCCTAACGGTGTCGGTAAGTCGACCCTGTTCAAGACCATCGTCGGTTTCGAACAAGCCGACGGCGGTGAGGTCAAACTTGGTGAGACAGTGAAGGTCTCTTATGTCGACCAGGGCCGCGGTGGCATCGACCCCGCTAAAACTCTCTGGGAGGTCGTAAGCGACGGTCTCGACTTCATTCAGGTGGGCAACACCGAGATTCCGAGTCGAGCATACGTTTCGACTTTTGGGTTCAAGGGCCCCGACCAGCAGAAGCCGGCAGGCGTGCTCTCTGGCGGTGAGCGCAACCGCTTGAACCTGGCTCTGACCCTCAAGCAGGGTGGAAACCTCTTGCTGCTCGACGAACCCACCAACGACCTCGACGTCGAAACACTGTCGAGCCTTGAGAATGCTCTTCTGGAATTCCCCGGTTGTGCCGTGGTCATCACGCACGACAGGTGGTTCCTCGACCGAATCGCAACGCACATCCTCGCCTATGAGGGAACCGAAGAAAAGCCTGGTTACTGGCACTGGTTCGAAGGCAACTTTGAGGCCTACGAGGCGAACAAGATTGAACGCCTTGGCCCGGATGCGGCAAACCCACACCGCTCTACCTATCGCAAGCTCACCCGCGACTAGGACCACCCTGTGCGCCTTCACATTCCGATTCAGGTTCGCTGGGCTGACCTCGACGCCTACGGGCATGTTAATAATGCGGCCATGCTGACATTGCTTGAAGAAGCGCGCGTGCACGGTTTTTGGGCCGATCAAGACAAGGGCGACGACCAAGGCCCGCGGGTATTTCAAGGCGGGCCAGATTCAGACACTTTCACGTTGATTGCTCGACAAGAGATTGAGTATCTGGTTCCGATTCCGCACCACCGCGAACCCATTGAAGTTGAAATGTGGGTCGGCAAACTCGGGGGAGCGAGCCTTGATGTGTGTTACGAAATTTTCAGCCCTGCCGGTCAATCACCGCGAGAGCTGTACACGCGAGCGACGACCGTCATTGTGCTGGTCGACTCAACATCGATGCGCCCGCGCAAAATGAACGAGGCCGAGCGCGCTGAACTCGAGAAGTTCATTGAAGAACCAATTCAGTTCAATCGCCGCTAGCTGTCAGGGACGCGAACCGTACCCTCTTGAGCTACCGAAGCGACGAGGATTCCGTCACGGTTGAAGATGCGACCGAGACTCAGCCCCCGCCCTCCCTGAGCGCTCGGTGACTCCTGCACGTAGAGGAGCCACTCGTCTGCCTTGACGGGGCGGTGGAACCACATCGCGTGGTCGAGACTCGCTGCCTTGAGCCCGGGGGTTGCCCACGGAACCCCGTGGCGTCGATAAATGGGCTCCAAAATCGGATAGTCACTTGCGTAGGCGAGCGCCGCGAGATGAATGTTCGGGTCGTCGGGGAGCGTATCGAGGCAGCGCATCCAGATGGCCTGTTCGGCAACGTGCGGGCCGGGAATATCGAGGTAAATCGGCCCATTGACGTACCTCAGGTCGAACGGACGCTGGTTTGCCCAGTACGCGGCCCGTGGATCAGGGGCACTCGCGAAGAGCTCGGCGGGACTCGGCAGTTCTTCGGGCGGAGTGATGCCTGCGGGCATGGGTTCGAAGTGGTCGAGACCGTTGTCGTGCGACTGGAACGACGCGATCATGGAGAAGATGGGGACGCTGTTTTGGTAGGCCTGGGTGCGGCGGGTCGAAAACGAGCGTCCGTCGTGAATGCGGTCAACCGAGAACGTGATGCCTTGGGTGTCATCACCCGGTCGCAGAAAGTATCCATGCATCGAGTGCACTGTGCGATCAGGGTCAACAGTGCGCATCGCGGCAACCAACGACTGCGCCATAACCTGACCGCCATAAACGCGGTTGTGGGGCATCTTGATGCTCGGTGCAGTGAAGAGATCTTCGCAGGTGTGCGCCTCTGAAGCGGTGAGGTCGAGCGCCGAGAGCATGAGCTCAACGTTGGGGTGCATCGGTCCTCATTTCACAAGAGCGTTCTTCGCTAGTTTAGGAGGCAAGATGACTTCCATTCTGAGCCTGGCTGAACAAGCGGATGCCGCGGACCTCTCGGTATTTCTGCAGCGAGCTGCCCGGCTGGGCTGCGAGCACGTTCGCTTTGTCTCATCCGGTCGAGCGCTCGTCGCCACGGTGGCCGTGCTCACCAAACAGGGATTGCTCGATACAGACCCCTCGGTTCTGGGCGTTCGGGTGTTTGAACTGGCCGAGAATGCCACCGCAGTGGACACGCTGGTGCTGATTGCCGGCGTGCAAGAGCGACTAGCTCGCGAGGTGCACGAGTTTCTTTTGCCGGTTGGTCAGGCCGGAATTGCCTGGGCAGGGGTGGCGCCTCCGGCTGGCAATTGGGTTGAACTGGGGCAGGTGGACTCAGGGCAGCTCGTTGCTGTGGCTGAGGCGGGTATTGCCGAGGTGGCGGCGGCCAATGCTTTGGGCATCAAAATCGTCGATGAAGTGCGCCGTTCTACCTGGGGAAGAACCATGTTCTCTGTTGGGGACAGTGGCGGGTTAAGCGTTCCTGCGGGAGCCGCATTTGCAGCATTCGGGCTGGGCTTCATTCCTGAGGGGGAGCAGCTGACGCTCAGTGCAAGTGGACCGTGGGCGAGATTGACGTCATCGCGCGGGCACGTGCTAAGTCGCTAGTCGTCAAATGTGTTCACCATCGCGGTTGCGGCGCGGGTGAGGTAATCCATCATCATTTCGTGCTGCACGGGCGCTAACTCAAGCGAGTCGACGGCAGCCGTCATGTGATTGAGCCAGCGTTCGCGAGCATCCGGGTTGATTTTGTAGGGCTGGTGGCGCAAGCGCAGGCGTGGATGGCCGCGAGTATCGCTGTAGGTTGTGGGCCCGCCCCAGTACTGCTCGAGAAATAACAGCAGGCGCTCTTCGGCAGGCCCGAGGTCTTCTTCGGGGTACATCGGTCGCAAGACCGGGTCGTTAGCGACACCCTGATAAAAGGCATGCGCGAGTTTGCCAAAGGTTGGGCGACCGCCTACCTCGTCGTAGAACGAAACTTCGCTCACTACTTCTTTTTCTTGACCTGCGAGAGGTTTCCAACGCGCACGATTTCACCGTTGCGCACAAACCAAAGAACGCCGTTCTTGTCTCGCACCTTGGTTACCCGTACGCCGACTTCTTCAACGGTTCCGACGGCTAGACCGAGGTCGACCTCATCGCCGACACCGTATTGGTCTTCAAAGACCAAGAAAAGACCGTTCAAGATGTCTTTGATCACGTTTTGCGCGCCGAAACCAATCACGGCAGTGGCGACACCGGCCGAGGCGGCGATGGCCACCACGCTGACGCCGATTTCCTGCAAGACGATGATGAGCGTGACGATGACGATCACCCACGTGACGCTGTTGTTGAGAACGCTACCCATTGTGCGAGCGCGCTGCTTCGCACGCGGGCTCAGGGTAACCGGCTTGCCGGTGCGCTCAGCCTTGCGTGTCTTTTTGTCGACGCCATCAACGATGTTGCGAATGATTCGGTTGTTGACCTTGATCAGAATGAATCGAACCAGAATCGCGATGAGGATCGTCACCACGATGGTCAGCAGAATCGCGAACGGCATTGCGATGTTTAACACGTCGTGCCAGAAGTTGTTCATGCCTTACGCCTTTGTGTCTCGCGCCTGAGCGGCGAGGGAGCGCTCGACGCCAGCAAGCCATTCCACCACGTAACGACGCAGCGGGGGTTCGACATCCTTGTGTGTGTCGAGCCAGGCGCGTGTGTGTGATGCGAGGTTTTGGTCGGCCAGTGACGCGGGGTAGAACCCCTCAAGCAGTTCGTCAGCGATCGCGTAACTGCGGTCTGCCCACACGCGCTCGATGTTGTCGAAGTAGTGCGCGATGAACGGCACGAAAACGCTTGTGTCGGCAGCACGACCAAAGCCAAGGCCGGTAGCGCGAACGATAAGGTTTGGCTTGTCATCTGCCACCCAGACAGAATCCCAGGCGGTCTGCTTATTCGCGGCTCCAGGCAGAGCGGCACGGGCATGAGCCGCCGATTGAGCCCCCGTGGCCGTGTTGTCTTCGGCGAGGTACGAATCGATGTCGGCGTTGGATGCTCGACCGCCGGCAGCAAGCGCGATCAGCAGCTCCCAGCCCAGGTCGGTGTCAATGTCGAGACCGGCCAGGCTCGTGGCTCCGGAACGCAAAGATGCGATGACATCGAGGTGCTCACCGGAGGAGGCCATCTGGCCAAAGGCCTTAAGCAGCTGGAACTGGGTGTCACTGCCGGCGTCTGCGGCCTGAGCAAGACTCCACAGCTCGGTTGCTACACGCTGCTGTTGGGCGACACGCGTTGAGGGATCGGTGTAGGCGTTGGTTGCCGAGAGTAGCTGACCAATGACCGTGCGCACAGTGGTTGACTCTGACTCAGTTGCAATGTTGCCCAGAACGAGGTCGATGAAATCGCGAGCCGGCGTCTCAGCGTCGCGGGTCGCGTCCCAGGCTGCGCCCCAGACCAGAGAGCGAGCCAGTGGGTCGGCGATACCCGAGAGGTGCTTAATGGCAATCTTCAGCGAGTGCTCGTCGAGTCGAATCTTTGCGTACGCCAGGTCGTCATCGTTGAGCAGAATGAAGTCTGGTCGGGTCTTGCCCACAAGTTCGGCAATCTCGGTGCGCTCACCATCGACGTCGAACTCGAAACGCTGCGTTCGCTCAAGCTTGCCGCCGTTGAGGTTGTAAAAGCCGATGCCCAAGCGGTGCGGGCGGATGGTCGGCCAGCCCGGGTGAGCACTCTGCGTCACAGCGAACGAGGTAATCGAGCCCGAGGCATCCACGCTCAGTTCGGGGCGAAGCGTGTTGACGCCGGCTGTCTCGAGCCAGATCTTCGACCAGCTGCCGAGGTCACGACCACTGGCGGCCTCGAGCTCGACAAGCAAATCAGTCAGTTCGGTGTTCGCAAATTTGTGCTTCTTGAAGTATGCGCTCACACCCTTGAGAAAAGCTTCTTCGCCAACCCAGGCGCTGAGCTGCTTGAGCACGGATGCGCCCTTGGCGTACGTGATGCCATCGAAGTTCACGCGAACCGAGTCGAGATCGGGAATCTCAGCAACAATGGGGTGCGTTGAGGGCAGCTGATCTTGGCGGTACGCCCAGCTCTTCTCCATCGAAGCGAAGCTGGTCCAGGCTTCCTTCCACTCGGTTGCCTCAGCAGAGGCCAGAGCGGCGGCCCACTCAGCGAATGACTCGTTGAGCCAAAGATCGTTCCACCAGCGCATGGTCACGAGGTCGCCGAACCACATATGTGCGAGCTCGTGCAGAATCGTGATAACTCGACGCTCTCGCATTGCGGTGCTGACCTTTGAGCGGAACACGTACGCCTCGGTAAAGGTGATGCATCCAGCATTTTCCATGGCGCCGGCGTTGAACTCGGGCACAAAAATCTGGTCGTACTTGTCGAACGGGTAGGCGAAGTCGAACTTCTCTTCGAAGAACGCGAATCCTTCGCGGGTCTTTTCAAAGATGTATTCCGCGTCGAGGTTCGAGGCCAGGGATGCCCGACAGTACGCACCCAGCGGAATGATGCGACCGTCGCGGCTGGTGAGCTCACCCGTCGAGCCCACGTAGGGGCCGGCAACAATCGCCGTGACGTACGAAGACAGTCGAGGCGTGTGACCGAACGCCCACGTGGACGAACCGTCACCGTTGTCGACCGCGGGGGGAGTGGGTTGGTTGCTCATAACGTGCCACTCGCTCGGTGCGGTGATCGTGAACTGGAAGGTCGCTTTGAGGTCGGGCTGCTCAAAGACCGTGAACACTCGGCGAGAGTCGGGAACCTCAAATTGGCTGTAGAGGTACACCTCGGCGTCAACCGGATCGACAAAGCGGTGCAGGCCTTCGCCGGTGTTCGTATACGCGAAGTCGCCGTCGACCACGAGTGCATTCTGCGCAGCCAGACCGGTGAGCCGGATGCGCGCGCCATCGAACACCTGTGCCGGGTCGAGCTGCATACCGTTGAGCGAAATCGAGTGAATAGTGCGCGCAATCGCGTCGATGAACGTGTTCGTTCCCTCGACGGCGGTGAAGACGGCGGTCGTGGTGCTTCTGAAAACTTCGGCGCCTTGAGTGAGGTCAAGCTTGATTCCGTAAGACTCAACGGCAATGGCACCTGCACGTTCCTGAGCTTCGAGGCGGGTGAGGTTTTCTCCGGGCACGATTTCTCCGATTCTGTGGCGACTGAGACCAGCCTATCCACCCTAAAATCGAGGAATGCGCATCCACATCGCCACCGACCACGCCGGTTTAGAATTCAGCCAGTTCCTGCAATCACACCTCGCTGCCGCCGGTCACGACGTGGTCGACCACGGCCCGGTGGAATTCGATGCACTCGACGACTACCCGGCGTTCTGCATCAATGCGGCGGCAGCGGTGGTTCGTGACCAAGCGGCCGGAATCGACTCCCTCGGAGTTGTCTTTGGCGGCAGTGGTAACGGTGAACAGATTGCTGCAAACAAAGTCATCGGATGCCGTGCTGCACTGGTCTGGAACATCTCAACAGCAAAGTTGGCCCGCGAGCACAACAACGCCAACGTCATTTCTATCGGTGCACGTCAGCACACCGTTGACGAGGCCGTCGCATTTATTGAAGCCTTTATTGCCGAGCCGTTCCCGGGCGAGGAGCGCCACGTTCGACGAATTTCCCAGCTCGCCGAGTACGAAGCGACCGGCGATATCGCCGGTAAAGGCGTCGATCACTACTAATGCCTGAGGGCCACTCCGTTCACCGAATTGCGCGCCAGTTTGCGCGCAACTTTGTGGGACGCACGGTGGTGGCCAGTTCGCCGCAGGGGCGTTTTGCTGCTGGCGCATCTGCCGTTTCTGGCCAAAATATGGTCGAGTCGTGGGCGGTTGGCAAGCAGATGTTTATCAAGTTCGAGTCGGGCGATTGGATTCGCGTGCACTTGGGCATTTACGGCGCATGGGATTTTGCTGGTTCCATTGAATTGGACGCCACCATTGCCAGTGCAAACGGCCGCATGGGGCAAACGAACGCGCGCGGAACGGTGTTTGACACCGATGGGGAGAACTCCCTCAGTTCGATCGGCGCGCCGCGAAAGTCACGGGTGCGCATGGGGGAGCAGACCACTGCTGGTCGAGTGGGCGAATCGACCACCGCTGTTTTTCCACCCAATCCGGTCGGCCAGGTGCGTCTGCGCCTCATGACCGACAGCGTGTGTGCTGACCTGCGCGGGCCGACAGCCTGTGAACTGCTTACTGAAGAGCAGGTGCTCGGGGTCATTGCCAGACTTGGTCCGGACCCGCAGCACGATTCGGGAAAGCTCGCCCAAGAGAAGTTCGTCGAACGCCTGCGCAAGAAGTCGACTCCGGTGGGTGTCCAGTTGATGGACCAGTCAGTCGTCGCGGGAATCGGCAACGTCTACCGCGCCGAAATTCTCTTTCGGGCGTGGATCGACCCGTACAAACCGGGCAACAAGCTCAGTCTCGACGAGGCCAACGCGCTATGGAAAGACTGGGTCAAGCTGCTGGCCATCGGCGTCGAAACTGGGCAGATGATGACCATGGATGGATTGCGCGGCAAGAAGTGGGAAGCCGCCATGGCTAACCGTGCCGATCGGCACTGGGTCTATAAGCGCGACGGACTGTCGTGCCGAAAGTGCGGCACGAACATCCGTCTCGACATGATGGCGTCGCGCAAGCTGTATTGGTGCCCCAGCTGTCAGACTTGATCGCATGAGACGAACGCTTCTGAACGCCCGCTTGCCGGGTGAGCGGGGGCTTATTGGCAGCGGTGTGAACGTTGTCATCGACGATGGCATCATCACGGATATTGAGTTTGTTGGCCAGACGGCGGCGTTTACGCTGCCTGGCCGTGAGGCCGACCAAGGAGAGGTGATTGACCTCGGCGGCCGGTATTTGATTCCCGGGCTGTGGGACAACCACGTGCATTTCGGTCAGTGGGCGCTCATGAGCCAGCGTCTGGACATGTCTCGCGCCGAAAGTGCCGACCACTCCGGGGCGATTGTGGGCGAGCACCTGATGCTTCGCTCGACTAATCATGACGGTGCCATTACCGACCCGGTGGTCGGGTTTGGTTGGCGTGGCAGTTTCTGGGATGACGTTCCCCACAAAGACCTGCTCGATCGCTATACGGGCAAAACGCCTGTCTATTTGTTCAGCGTCGACCTGCACACGGTGTGGTTGAACTCCGCGGCGCTCGCCGAGCAGGGGCATGGCAGTTCGACCGGCGTGCTCGTTGAAGAAGACTGCTATTCCATCGAGAAAAGCCTTTACCAGGTGGATGACGACACCCTCGACTCGTTAGTTCACGATGCTTCTCGCAAGGCGGCCGCTCGGGGCGTCGTTGGAATCGTGGATTTCGAACTTGCATGGAACGCCGAGGCCTGGCGTCGGCGTATTCGCAACGGAAACGACCTACTGCGCGTCGAGTTCGCTGTGTATCCCGAGCACCTCGATCGTGCGATCGACTCGGGCCTGCGTACGGGCGACACAATTGCCTCGACAGAAGGACTGTTGCGCGTTGGGCCGCTCAAGGTCATCAGCGACGGGTCGCTCGGGTCGAAGACTGCGTTCTGCAGTCACCCGTATCCCGGGTTGAGCGGGCCACATGCCAAGGGCATCCTGAATGTTGCGCCGAAGGAACTGCGGGCACTGATGCGCCGGGCCAACGAGCACGGGTTGGATTCGGCGATTCATGCCATCGGTGATGAGGCGAACTCGCTTGCGCTCGACGCGTTCGAGGCGGTGGGGTGCGATGGCTCGATCGAGCACGCTCAGCTCATTCGTCGCGATGACGTCGAGCGAATGGCTGTGCTCGACGTGATTGCTAGCGTTCAGCCCGAACATGCCATGGATGATCGTGATGTGGTAGACCGTGAGTGGGCGGCTCAGGCGGGTGATGCATTTCCTCTCGCGCTGATGCTCGATGCCGACGTTGAGGTTCGGTTTGGTTCGGATGCTCCCGTGTCACCACTCGATCCGTGGAAGGCAATTGCCGCCGCGGTGTCACGTTCGCGCGATGGGCGTGAGCCGTGGCACCCTGAGCACGCGATTGATGTGGAGGCGGCGCTGGAGGCCTCGGCGCGCACGCGGTTGGCTGTTGGGGAGCCCGCCGACTTGGTTGCTCTCGACATTGACCCGCTCGAGGCCACGGCCGAGGAGCTTCGCGCCATGCCGGTGGCGGCAACTTTTATCGCTGGTCGCCCGTCGTTCCTCGCGCTCTAATTTGACTGGATACTGAAGAAGTTCTACATTACGTAGAAGAAACTTCTACAAACTGTAGAAATTCTTCATCGGAAAAGGACCGCACTTGTCTCGTCGTCTGAAAA
>JAHEGZ010000073.1 GCA_024644865.1 Aurantimicrobium sp. | reverse complement strand
ACCGAGGAACAAGAAGGTCATCATCGTCGAGCCACGCGACTGCCTCTGGAACGCGTTCGATGAGCGACGCGACATAAGCAGACATCGACAACACGCGACTGAGTCGCTGTGCCGCTCCAGCAGAATCACGCAGCATGCGCAAATACCAGTGGGTATCCCCTAGGTTTTCGCTGACCGTTCGGAAAGACGCGAGCCCGCCATCGGGATTGGTGCCCTCGGACATCCAGTGGAGAAGGACGGGCAGAAGGTTTCGCTGCATCGACGCACTGCGACTGATGCCTTCCGTCAGCGCAGCGATGTTTCGCAGCGCGCCGGCTGGATCGCGGAAACCGGAAGCCGCGAGTCGATCCTCGGCTTGATCACTCGAGAGCGCGATCGGATCCCCCGGCAGAGAAGCAACAGCCGCAAGCAGTGGCCGGTAGAAGATTCGCTCGTGAAGCGACCGCACTTCGACCTTGAGAGGCTGCCACCAGGCCAGAAGAGCCTCGGGGGTGTCGGCAAGACCGGATCCTCGCGCGACGATGCGCAAAACGTCAGCCTCGCGTGGCATGAGATGAGTTCTCCGCAACGACAGGAGTTGAACTCGGTGCTCCAGAACTCGCAGTGAGCGGTACGCCATCGCAAACGATTGCGCCTCCGCACGTCCGACGTATCCCCCGTCTGCGAGTCGTTCAAGGCTCGTGAGGGTGTCTCGAGTGCGGAGAGACTCGTCGTCCTTGCCGTGGACCAGTTGCAGCAGTTGAACCGTGAACTCGACATCACGAAGTCCGCCTGGGCCGAGCTTGATTTGAATGTCGCGCTCATCGGTCGGGATGTTGTCCGTGACGCGTTCACGCATGCGCTGTGCCGATTCCACGAACCCTGGGCGACCTGAACTCGACCACACGAACGGCGAAACAGCGTCCAGGTACCGAGTGCCAAGATCCATGTCGCCAGCCATCGGACGAGCCTTGAGGAGCGCCTGGAATTCCCAGTTCTCCGCCCAGCGCTCGTAATAGGCGACGTGAGATTCGAGAGTGCGAACAAGGGCACCCTTTGCCCCCTCAGGCCTCAAATTGGCGTCGAGCTCCCACAACGGTGGTTCGATTCCTGGCTCGTGAATTGCCGCGATGGTTGCTCGGGCGAGCTTCGTCGCGACGTCGACCGCGCGATTGTCCTCGATTCCGTCGGATTCGCAGACGAAGATGACGTCAACGTCTGAAATGTAATTGAGCTCACGCGCGCCGGTTTTCCCCATCCCGATCACGGTGAACTTTGTTCCAGCGAGATCCTCTGGGGAGACCGTGACGGTCTTTCGTGCAAGCGCAATCGCTGCGTCGACCGTTGCGTCCGTCAAGTCGGCGAGCGCTTGTCCGACGCGCTGAACTGCGTCGACAGCCGAAGCCTGCGTCAAATCCCATGCGGCGATGGTCACCAGATGATTTCGGTAAATGCCACGCAGAGCATCAGAGTCAGCGACCTTGGATTGGCGGAACGCTTGGCGGTATTGCTCGGCGGTGGGCAATTCCGACGGTGGCATCGCCTTGACGAACGAGGCCGGCGTCCGAATGATGAACTCGCCCAGACCGTCGCTTGCACCGAGAACGCGAATCAACCCTTCGCGCAATCCCCCATCCGACTTGGCCAACGCCCTCTCGACGTTCTTGCCGGAATCGACGTCGAACAACTTGTCAAGCCACGCCAGAGCCTTGTCGGGACTGGCCGCGCGACCGAACCACTCAGGATCCCAGGACCGACGTGTGAGAACGTCGCGCGCGACACTGAGCTCCGCAAACCCGAGACGGGCCAGCGACTGAAGGCTCAGTTCGCTCGCCATGGCTTACAGCGTGCGGAAGTTCGAGTCCAACTCCCACGGGGTGACCTGGTTGCGGTAGGCATTCCATTCGGCCAACTTGTTTCGCAGGAAGAAGTTGAAGACTTGCTCGCCAAGAGTTTCCGCAACGAGTTCGCTCTCTTCCATCGCGTGAAGAGCGCGGTGGAGGCTTTCGGGGAGCGGCTTGTAACCCAGAGCACGACGTTCCGTCGATGACAGGGCCGAGATATCACCCTCGGCCTCCGGCGGCAACTCGTATCCCTCTTCGATTCCCTTCATACCGGCCGCGAGCAGCAACGAGTAGGCAAGGTACGGGTTTGCAGCAGCATCGAGACCGCGGTACTCGATCCGGACCGACTGCTCTTTGCCCGGCTTGTAGTTGGGTACACGAATGAGGGCTGACGTGTTGTTGTGACCCCACGTCACGAACGGAGGAGCTTCGCCGCCGCCCCACAGACGCTTGTACGAGTTCACGAACTGGTTCGTCACGGCCGTGATTTCGGGGGCGTGAGTGAGAATTCCGGCCATGAACTGTCGGGCGGTCGTGGACAAGTTGTGCGGCTTGCTGGGGTCGAAGAAGGCGTTCGCGTCGCCCTCAAACAGGGACATGTGCGTGTGCATTCCGCTACCAGGGTGGTTGGCGAGTGGCTTGGGCATGAACGTCGCGTAAACGCCCTGCTCGATGGCGACTTCCTTGACCACGGTGCGGAACGTCTGGATGTTGTCCGCGGTTGTCAGCGCATCAGCGTAGCGAAGGTCGATCTCGTTCTGACCGGGGCCCGCTTCGTGGTGGCTGAACTCGACGGAAATTCCCAGGTCCTCGAGGTGTCGAACAGCGTTGCGACGGAAGTCGTGAGCGGTTCCGCCAGGAACGTTGTCGAAATATCCCGCCTCGTCAACGGGGATCGGGTTTTCGGAATCGTTCGACTTGAACAGGTAGAACTCGATTTCGGGGTGCGTGTAGAACGTGAATCCCTTGTCGGCGGCCTTATTTAGGGTGCGACGAAGTACCTGACGCGGATCGGTCGCTGCAGGCTGGCCGTCGGGGGTCGTGATGTCGCAGAACATGCGAGCGGTCGGATCGACCTGCCCGCGCCACGGAAGAACCTGGAAGGTGGTGGGGTCCGGGTGAAGCAGCACGTCAGCCTCGTACACACGGGTCAAACCTTCGATGGAGGAACCGTCGACACCGAGCCCTTCGGCGAACGCGCCCTCAACCTCAGCCGGTGCAAGTGCAACGTTCTTCAGGGTTCCCGACACGTCCGTGAACCACAGTCGAACAAACTTGACGCCGCGCTCTTCGATTGTGCGAAGGACGAATTCCTGCTGCTTTTCCATGG
>JAHEGZ010000060.1 GCA_024644865.1 Aurantimicrobium sp. | reverse complement strand
CGTTCCTCGCGCTCTAATTTGACTGGATACTGAAGAAGTTCTACATTACGTAGAAGAAACTTCTACAAACTGTAGAAATTCTTCATCGGAAAAGGACCGCACTTGTCTCGTCGTCTGAAAATATCTCTATCTGTATTCCTTGCGGGAACGATGATTCTCGCGCCTCTTTCGGCCTCGGCTCACGTGAGCATCCGCCCTGGTCTCGTGATTGGTACCGGAGGTGTTGTCAACGCTGCCGACTCTGTGAGTGCTGGCAAATCGGGTTATGTGTACTTTCGTCCCGGCCACGGTTGTTCTGGTTCGCCCAGTGAATTCGATCCTTCGACGGGACTTGCCCTGAGTAACAAGAAGTTTGCCACGCACGCCTTCAGCGTTACCGTACCCATTCAAGCTTTGGGCACGGGGGCAGCCGCCACGGTAGCCGCGACCACGCCTGCCGCTCCTAAGGCTCAGTACATACCTGGCTGGACGAGTTCCTCAAAGTACAACTCGAACAACAAGAGCTGGACAATCACGTGGACCGCGACCAGTGCAGACTTTGATATCCCAGACGCGAGTGCAAATGAGGATCCGGAATCTTCTGCCTCAGGTGGAAATGTCTTTGCCGAGTTTGGCGTCAGCGTCAAGTGGAACAGTGACGTCAACGGTCAAACAATCGCCATGCCCGCTAAACAGGTTTGTGTGATTCCCAAATCGGCGGCGAGTCCAACTGCGGTCACCCGCGGCGGCACCGCGACTGCTCGAACTTTTACTCTGGCCGCGAAATCCGGGAACAAGAATGTTGCGGTCGACGTGAAGGTTAATGGAGTTGCCGTTGCTTCTCTCCAGAATGTGACTCTCGGTAGAAATGGGAGCAAGACCTTTACGCTCACGGGTGCTGATGCGACTGCGGCAAATGCGACGGATGCTCTTGTGACGATTCATCGTCACAGCGATGGCAAAGTCCTGGGCTATTACGGCGGAAAGAAATCTGCTCGAACGACTGTCATCAACTGGGACGGAACCAACCCTGCTACAACAGCCTATGTAGATGGGGTCTGGACTGAGTCGAGCGCTGCGCCATCGATTATCGTTCAGTAGGTGAAAAGAGTCTTTCTCGCCTTGGCGCTGGTAGCGCTGTCCTCGTTGACGGCGCTACCAGCGTTTGCGCACGCGCAACTTGTTGATGCGTCTCCAGGGATCGGTTCTCGGCTACACGTTGCGCCCGCGAGAGTGACGCTGACCTTTGATGACTACTTGATCGACCTTGGGTCTTCGACCGCCAACATCATCACAGTGACAAACCACGTTGGGACTCACTTTGAAACTGGGAACTCGCGTCTAGCCGGGGCTACTCTGTCGGTTGATGTTCTCGATTTGTCGACGCCTGACACCTACACCGTGACCTATTCGGTGGTCTCGGCCGACGGGCATCCGGTCTCCGCTTCCTATCAGTTTGAGATCCTGGGTAGCCCGAGTAGTTCACTCCCTGACCCAGCCTCCAGCAAGTCGGTCGAGCCACGAGCGTCCCATTCATCGAAGTCAGCAAACTCGACGCGTCCTCCGGTGGGCGCCGTCACGCACACTGATTCGGTGGCGCCCGATGTGAACGGTCGCGCGGCCGATGCTGCAGATGTCAGCGGCACTACGGTCTTAGCTTTCGGATTGCTTTCCGGTGTCTCAGTACTTCTCGCGACATTGATCGCTCTTATTGCGCTATTTCGTCGGAGTCAGGCCAAGGGCAAGTAGCCTGAGGGCATGAGTGACTCACTGCCCCCGTGCCCACAATGTCAGAGCGAATACGCCTACGAGATGGGGGCTCTGCTGGTGTGCCCGGAGTGCGCGCACGAGTGGAACCCAGAGGAGGCCGCCGAGTCCTTCGGTATGACTGACGGCATCGTCAAGGATGCGATGGGCAACGTTCTGGCCGATGGAGACACAGTGACGGTCATCAAAGACCTCAAGGTCAAGGGGTATCAGAACTCGATCAAGGTCGGCACCAAGGTGCGCAATATTCGTTTGATTGACGCGGCTAACGGTCACGACATCGACTGCAAGGTCGACGGATTCGGGCAGATGCAACTCAAGTCGTCCGTGGTGAAGAAGGTAATTTAGTGTTTGGCTTGCCTGAAGGCCCGAAAACGTTGGGGGAAAAGTTTGTCGAGTGAAGAGCCAACTGAGGCACCCGACGCCATCGACGCTGAAATCGTTGACGATGGTCAAAATGAATCCGAGCGCTTTGTCGAGCTGATCGAAAGCGTCCCACAGCTGACCCTCGAGCAAAAACTCGCCTCGGTGAAGGGCGGAAACTTCGCAGTTCTGGCCGCGGGCTTCTTCGGAGCTTTGAAGCAGCTTCTCGATGGCGACACATCGCAAGAGGCGCAGAACCAGGGACAGTCGTTTGAAATCGCCAAAATCAAGGCAGAGGCAATCGACCGTGAGCTCAAAAAAGATGAACTTTCGTTTGCTGAACGCATTCAGCTCCTTGACATGCTCAGCGAACTGTACGCGCAGGTCAATGACTCAACTAAAGAATCGCGCAAGTTCTTCACAGAGCGCCGGGTGCAGGTTCTGGCACTCATGGCAGGAATCATCTCCGCCGTTGGAGGCATCGCGGTCTTCGCTGTAAAAAAGGGCGCCAAGTAGTTATTCGGTGCCGCATCGAGTCGGCGGGATTTACTGTCAGTAGCCCCCGCAAAACTTGATGCCATGAAGATGTGGGGAGGGCGCGCATCCCGCGCCGAGGTCTATGGCTTGTTTCTGGCTGCGATTGTGCTCATTGGTGGTGGAATAGGCGGTGCCGTTGCTTTGACGGGAGGCGCGGCTGCACAATTCTCAGAAGTTGCAGTCGTGGAAACGCCATCGCCAGAGGCTGAGAATTCCTCTCCGGCGCCAACGCCTGTGACGTCCGAGGCATCCGAGCCGTCGGCCGAGCCGACGAGTGAACTTCCGCCATGTGATTCCGCTTGTTCCGCTCAGCACGTGAGTGACTACTTGGCTGGAGCAAAGTTAGCTACCCGTGCCCGCTCGGCGAGTGACCCGCGCCTGTGTCTCGAGAGCAACTGTGGAGTCTCAGACGGGGGCTATTGCATTCTGGGCGCCGGCGCACTCGTGCTCAACTGCATCGTCTGGAATGGGTGGGGCGACGGCTGGCTCGATCTCTACGCTCAAGGCCAGGGAGTCGACCCATCCACTGTTTTCATTGTTGAGTCTGACCCGGGTAACGGCATTCGATTGTCGCCTGGAGAGCGGGTTTCTTACATCGCGACTTAGCCGAAAAGGCGGAGGGGATGTCCCCGCGGAAAGAAGAAAAGACCCGAACGACTCGGGTCTTTTCTTGCTTGGAGGGGATGACGGGAATCGAACCCGCACCATCAGTTTGGAAGACTGAGGCTCTACCATTGAGCTACATCCCCACGAACATTCTATACATTAGACTTTCGGTGGTCAGTTCGCCTCGGCGAAACCGTGATGTCAGGCCCCCTTTCTGTTGGGGCTTGGTCCATTCCGGGGCGTAGCTCAGCTTGGCTAGAGCGCCCGCTTTGGGAGCGGGAGGTCGCAGGTTCGAATCCTGTCGCCCCGACCACACACGCACGTCAACTAACAAGCAGGAGAAACAAGCACGTGAAGACCGTAATCGAGAAACTCAACCCGACGCGTTCGAAGTTGACCATCACCGTCACCCCCGACGAGCTCAAGCCCATGATTGCTCACGCCTACGAGCACATTGCCGAGCAGGTCAACATCCCCGGATTCCGCAAGGGCAAAGTACCTGCCCCAATCATCGACACCAAGGTTGGCCGCCCGGCCGTTCTCGAGCATGCTGTGACCGAAGGCCTTGAGGGCTTCTACCGTCAGGCTGTCACAGAGAACAAGGTTCGTCCGATGGGTCGCCCCGAGGCAGATGTCACCGAGTGGCCCAAGGCTGAAGACTTCAGCGGTGACCTCGTCGTTACCGTCGAGGTCAACACCCGACCCGAGGTCAAGATTCCTGCGTACGACTCGATCG
Source organism: Aurantimicrobium sp. (assembly GCA_024644865.1). Taxonomy (GTDB): domain Bacteria; phylum Actinomycetota; class Actinomycetes; order Actinomycetales; family Microbacteriaceae; genus CAIOLM01. The sequence goes on along the minus strand of JAHEGZ010000060.1, from coordinate 11,372 downwards.
CCGTCAAGATTGACTCGGTCAAGGTGTCGGCAGACGACATCGCTGAAGAACTTGACCGCTTGCGTAGCCGATTCGGAACGCTCGTTTCGGTTGACCGCCCGGCCAAGAACGGCGACTTCCTGACCATCAACCTCGACGCCACGATTGCGGGCGAGAAGGTGGATACGGCTGAATCGATTTCGTATGAGCTCGGCTCAGGCGAGCTCATCGCCGGAATCGACGACGCACTCGAGACCCTGACCGCTGGTGAAGAGACCACTTTCGAGTCGGTTTTACTCGGTGGCGACCACGAGGGCGAGAAGGCTCAGATTGCCGTCAAGGTTCTGACTGTCAAGGAGCGCGAGCTGCCGAAGGCAGATGACGACTTCGCTCAGATTGCCAGCGAGTACGACACCATCGCTGAGCTCAAGGAAAGCCTCAAGAAAGAGGTTGAAGGTCGCAAGAAGGGTGAGCAGGGTCGCGAGGCTCGCAAGGCCATCCTCGACCACCTCATCGAGAAGGTTAAGTTTGACCTTCCTGAGGGAATCGTTGACGAAGAAGTTCACCGTCACCTCGAGGGCGAAGGCCGACTCGAAGACGACACTCACCGCGCTGAGGTCATCGAAGAATCAACTCAGATGTTCAAGCAGCAGATCATTCTCGACACCATTGCCGAGGCTGAAGAGCTTCAGGTTGGCGAAGACGAAGTCATGCAGTACCTCTTCCAGGGTGCAATGCAGTACGGCATGGAGCCTGGTGAGTTCGCTGGAATTCTGCAGGAACAAGGCCAGTTGCCCTCGGTTTACGCAGACATCGCCCGCAACAAAGCGTTGACCCTCGTTCTTGCAGCTGCCAAGGTCACCGACTCTGCGGGCAAGGTCATTGATTTCGCTGAAGAGAAGCCGGCTGTCGAAGCTGACGCTGAAGAGCCCAAGAAGGTAGCCGCCGCCAAGAAGCCGGCTGCCAAGAAGCCTGCGGCTGACAAAAAAGACTAATTCTGGTTTCGACAAGCTCAATCAGCTGAGAAAAGACCCGCTTCGGCGGGTCTTTTCTCTTGGTTTCGACAAGCTCAACCAGCGAAGGTCGGCTCAACCAACAAAGAAGACGTGCTCCACGAACCCCACGAGCAGAGTCGCGGCAATGGCGAACGTCACAATAGTGAAAGTCTTTCCGACCAGATCTGCCTTAGATCAGATCGTCACGTCCATCGGCTAGATGGGTTAGACGGACCCGGAGCTCTACGGTGTGACTCTCAGTGTTGATTAATGACCATTTACCCTGGTACCGCTGGGTCCACGCATCAATAACCGCTGTGCCTGTGCCGTTGTTTCGATCTTCATGCCCCAGGGGCACCCCATTGTTTTCTAAGGTAAGAAGAATTTTTCCATCAAGACTCGGCGTCACACTTATTTGGCATAGCGATGCTTTTCCATGAATGAGTGCGTTGAGCAATCCTTGTTCGATGATGCGAAAGATGGCGAGCTGAATATCTTTTTCCGTGTCCTCAATGACAATAAACTCTCTGAAACTAATCGTCATTGAGTTCCGATAGGTAACGAAAAGCTCTTCCAAGCAGCCTCTCAGTCCAATAATTGAAATATCTGGACTCAATATGTGGCTCGCATTTCGAATTTCAAAAATACGAATTTCTTCAAGTTCTTCGATAACAGAGGCCAATTCCTTCGCGCTTTTTTCTGGTGCCTCCTGCGCGATACGTTCCAGTTCTATGCCCGTTACGACGAGTCCCGCCTGCACTCGGTCATGTAGATAATTCGCAACTTCTCTGCGAACATTTTCTTCCGCATGCAGTAGCAAGTTTCTCTGTCTATCAACCTCGATAAGTGCTGCTTCTGCGCGCTGGATCTGGGCTAGTAATTTCTTTTCGCCTAATCCTGCAACGACTGCTAAAGCCAGGGCGCCTATATAAATGCGAATCACCGTAAAAACAAAAAACTCAGAACCAAAGCCACCTGAATAAAGAACGTTGAAACCAAGCAAAATTGAACTCGTAAGAAGTAACCCCAGGTGAAAACAGATTTGTTTTGCCCGGAGTGAGCCGACCCGTTCCACGGTTTTGTTGAGACCCCAAATGCATAAGAGGCACAAAAACGCAGAAACTAGTCCGATGGGAATGCTTTCGAGCCATACAAGTGGTGCATTTCTGCCCTGAGAAACACCAACCCTGACCGCGGAAAAAACGTACAAAAGGCTGAACAATAGTGCGGTGAAAAAGGGGTTTACTTTCCACGGTCCTGCCAGCATGCCAAGGAATGTTCTGATGTGTATCGTGAGCCTTGGCAATTTACTCAGCATTGTTCCAGGCATAACTTCTGCTCTGGCGGAGGTACTTTAACACCGCTGTTGTCCTCAAGTCGGTGCCCGGTTGCGGCGTGGGGACCAGCACTTTATATATTCGCGAAAGATCTTGGCGAATTGTTACTTGTGACACACCTAAGGACTCTGCAATATAAGCGACATCAAAACCTTCGATCAACAAGGACATGATTTCGTGTTGGCGTTTAGAAAGTTCGAGAAATCCGCCGCTTCCTGATTTGGAATTTATAAAGTTCTCGTCTACTTGCACGAAAGATGATCCGAGTGAAGTTGATTTCAATATTTTCACTAGCCCAGCGATATCAATGGGTGCCTTCTTTTGAATAATTGACCAGCCAATTTTTTCTTGTGGCGGTATTTGGCTCCCCAGGTGAGCAGAGGCATGTTGAGAGTAAATCACGATGCCAATGTTGTTACTGAGCCGTCTGAGCTGCAATGCAAGTTCGAAACCGTTTGCACTATCTGCACCAAGCGCGAGGTCAATCAGCGCAACATCGCACTGCGAACTCCTAGCCGCTTCTACGGCATCCTGCGCATTACCGACACTGGCAACAATTTCCATTCTAGGTTGATGGCTCAAGAGTCCAGTCAAAATAGTCCGCAATGCAGGGTCGTCTTCCACATAAAGAACTTGAGTTTTACGCATGACTACCTGCAATTTTCCGATGGGCTAACTGAAGTGAATGTATCCGGTGGTCCTTACCCTGAGGCTATTTCATACATCTGTATGAGGTTCATTCCCCAAACTTTGTTCCACATTATTTTGAAGACAGAGTTTGCCGACAGTTTTGAGTTGTCGAAAGCTCTCCACTCTAAAATGTCTTCGGAGCATCAATGTCTTTTACTAAGCGACTGTTAGTCTCACTTCTCTCACTTGTTGTCACGTTCTTAGTGGCGGGTATCACGGCATCGTCTGCATCCGCTACCACGCCGACAATTCCGGCAGGGCAAGAGTTGAGAGGCATGACGGAGTGGGCTCCTAAGTATCCCGTTGTTTTCGATTTTTCATCGGGTGCGGCTGTTGTCTTGCCCGCCACTGCACCAGCCTCAGCAGTTGATTGGCCTGAAGGCGGGGGTCTGGATTCTTCGACGGGTAAGACGTGGCTGATATCAGATGGCTGCACATTGTGGAATATCGACAGCCAGGGTGTGACCACACTTGTCTGGGATTTGACGAGCACCACAAGCTTTACTGGTTTGAATTCCTGCGATTCTTTATTCATAAATAATGACAGCACGGCGTTCATCAACGGCCGGAAATCTGATGGTGGATTTCTTCTCCATATCGATCTCGCAACTGGTATGACTATTGGAAATCCTGTTCATGCTCGGCTTGGAAATGTCGATCCCTTGATATCTGGGCTTTCAAAAAACCCAGTAACTCATGATTATTGGGTTTCAACCGTGCCTTCTTCTGACCAAATTCCTCGTGGCCTTTACCGCATTAATATCGCTACTGGTGAGCTTGACGGTGCAAGTTACATTGCAATTCCAAGTGGTGACGCGTGGGATATCGCTTTCGATTCCTCAGGCACGTTATGGATGGCTCTATGGGGGCAAACCTTCAGTATTAGTTCGATAGACATCGCTGCCAATAATCCGATCTCAACTCTGAATAGTTTTGGACCGATGAATCTCGCGTCAGGAGAAACAATCTCCGCTGGTTATGACTCCATTTGGTTCGTCACAACGAGTGACTCTCCCACGCTGCCGACAACAGATCCAACGCAAACTCCATCGCTGACTTCCAATCTTGCTCAAACAGGGGCGAATGTTCCTTCGGGTCTCACCGCATCCGGGGTGCTCATTTTGGCAGGTCTTGCCTTGCTAAGCATCTACCTACTGCGGGCAAGACGAACCAGGAAATAGCGTTTTTAGCCTCACCTAAAAAATTCTCTATACGAACCGGTGGAATTAATTCGTTATTGCTGAACGTGCTGCACGAACCCCACGAGCAGGGTGGCGGCAATGGCGAACATCACAGCGGCGATGGCAATGTCGAGAATGCGCCACGCGATGGGCTTGGCAAACACGGGCTTGAGCATCCGCGCTCCGAATCCCAGTGAAAAGAACCACGCGATACTTCCGATTCCGGCACCGAGGCCAAACCACCAGCGGTTGATGCCATATGTGCTGGCGACCGAGCCCAGTAACAGCACCGTGTCGAGGTAGACGTGCGGATTGAGCAGAGTGAGTGCCAACGTTGTCGTGATCGCACCAGCGATGGTGAGACCGGCAGTTGCTGCCGTGGGCGACAGGCTTTCTGAGGAGAGCGCTCGCTTTGCAGCCATAACACCATAGGTCGCCACGAACACTCCGCCAATAAGTTCGATGGCCGGTAGCAACCAGCCGATACTCGTAATGAGTGCTCCGAGTCCGGCAATGCCGGCGAAGATAAGAGCGACATCCGCCACGGCACAGATGGTGACGATGATCAACACGTGATTGCGGATGAGTCCCTGGCGCAATACAAACGCGTTTTGTGCCCCGATTGCCACAATGAGCGAGAGCCCGAAGCCGAGACCGGCGAAGGCGGCGAGAAGTTGGGCGGGCATCCCACGACACTATCTGAACGCCGTGGGCGAACACGGCCGGGTTTGGCGTGTTTGTGTCGGTAGATTCGAGTCAACCCCGCTCGGGGCGTTGATGAAGGTGAATGGAGCCTCCCGTGGCAGACGTACTTATGCCGAACAGTGTCTTTGACCGACTACTCAAAGACCGCATCATCTGGCTTGGTTCAGAGGTGCGCGACGACAACGCCAACGAGATCTGCGCCAAGATTTTGCTTCTTGCGGCCGAAGACCCGAAGCGCGACATCTTCCTGTACATCAACTCGCCCGGTGGTTCGATCACAGCTGGTATGGCAATCTACGACACCATGCAGTTCGTTCCCAACGACATCGTCACAGTGGGCATCGGCATGGCCGCCTCGATGGGGCAGCTGCTCCTGACCTCCGGCACAAAGGGTAAGCGCTACATCACCCCGAACGCTCGCGTTCTTTTGCACCAGCCACACGGCGGATTCGGCGGAACAGCCAGCGACATCCAGACTCAGGCTCAGCTCATCAACTCGATGAAGCAGAGCCTCGCCGAAATCACGGCCGCTCAGACCGGCAAGACCGTCGAACAGGTCAACGCAGATGGTGACCGCGACCGCTGGTTTACAGCTCAAGAAGCGCTCGAATACGGCTTCGTCGATCACGTTCGCGCTTCGGCTGCAGACGTCACCGGCGGCGGCGGAACCTCAGCGGCATAACCCACTCACGAGAAAAGGACTGAACATGAACATTCCCAACCTGGGTGGAACCGCCGGAATTAACCCGAACTTGATGCCGGCAAGCCGCTACATCATGCCCTCGTTCACCGAGCGCACCTCGTACGGCTACAAGCAGATGGACGCTTACTCCAAGCTGTTCGAAGACCGCATTGTTTTCCTCGGCGTACAGGTGGATGACGCATCCGCCGACGACGTCATGGCGCAGCTACTCGTGCTCGAGAGCCAAGACCCCGACCGGGACATCACCATGTACATCAACTCTCCCGGTGGATCATTCACCGCGATGACGGCGATTTACGACACCATGCAGTACATCAAGCCCGAGATTCAGACCGTGTGCCTCGGTCAGGCCGCATCGGCCGCCGCAGTGTTGCTTGCTGCCGGCGCACCCGGCAAGCGTCTTGCGCTGCCGAACTCGCGCATCCTGATTCACCAGCCAGCGGTGGGGGAGTCAGGCCGCGGTCAGGCCTCTGACATTGAGATTCAGGCACGTGAAATCATGCGCATGCGTGAGTGGCTTGAGTCGACCCTTTCTGCTCACTCCAAGCGCTCAGTCGCCGAGGTCAATAAGGACATCGACCGGGACAAGATCCTCTCGGCCGCTGAGGCCCTCGATTACGGCCTGGTCGACCAAGTTCTGACCTCGCGTAAAACCGCTCTTTCGCGCTAATTCACCACGCTGGGGCGACCCCTGCGCGTCATTGTCGGCGCAAGGGTTTAGTCTGAAAGTGCTACTGATACCCGGTCAGAAGGAGTAAGGCAATGTCGCGCATTGGTGAAAGTGCTGACCTGCTAAAGTGTTCCTTCTGCGGCAAGAGTCAGAAGCAGGTTCAGCAGTTGATTGCTGGTCCCGGTGTCTACATCTGCGACGAGTGCGTCGAGCTCTGCAACGAGATCATCGAAGAGCGTCTGGCCGAGGCCAAAGACGTTGAAACCGATGAGTTCGACCTTCCCAAGCCCAAAGAGATTTTCGCGTTCCTCGAGGAATACGTCATCGGTCAAGAGCCCGCCAAGAGGGCCCTCTCGGTGGCTGTCTACAACCATTACAAGCGCGTCCGTGCCGATGGTGGAGTCAAGTCTGCCGAGGCCAAAGCCGACGAAATCGAAATCGCCAAGAGCAACATTCTGCTCATCGGACCGACTGGTTGTGGCAAGACCTACTTGGCACAAACTCTTGCGCGTCGTCTCAACGTTCCGTTCGCTGTCGCCGACGCTACAGCGCTGACCGAAGCCGGATACGTCGGTGAAGACGTCGAGAACATCCTGCTCAAGCTTCTGCAGGCTGCCGACTTCGACGTTGCCCGTGCAGAGACCGGAATCATTTACATCGACGAGGTCGACAAGATCGCTCGCAAGGCCGAGAACCCTTCAATCACGCGCGATGTTTCGGGTGAGGGTGTGCAACAGGCCCTGCTCAAGATTCTTGAGGGAACCGTCGCATCTGTTCCTCCACAGGGAGGCCGCAAGCACCCGCACCAAGAGTTCATTCAGATTGACACCACCAACGTTCTTTTCATTGTTGCCGGCGCATTCGCGGGCCTCGACGAGATCGTCTCGTCTCGAGTAGGCAAGAAGGGCATCGGATTCGGCGCACACCTGCACAGCAAAGACGAGAGCCGTGATCTGTTCGCCGAGGTGCTTCCCGAGGACCTGCACAAATTCGGCCTGATTCCCGAATTCATCGGTCGTCTGCCCGTCGTGACATCGGTTTCGCCCCTCGATCGCGCGGCACTCATCGACATCCTGACCGTTCCCAAGAACGCGCTCATCAAGCAGTACCAACGCATGTTCGCGCTCGATGACGTCGAACTCGACTTCGAGACCGACGCTCTCGACGCGATTGCCGACCTCGCAGTCAAGCGTCAGACGGGTGCCCGCGGTCTTCGAGCCATCATGGAAGACGTGCTCGGCCCGATTATGTTTGAAGTTCCCTCGACGGACGCCATCGCCAAGGTCATTGTGACTCGCGAAGCCGTTACCGAGAACGCCGCTCCCACGCTGATTCATCGCGTGAGCGCCCTCCAGACAGAAAAATCTGCCTAAACGAACCGAGCGGCTATTCCTGGGTGACGAAAACGTCGCCCTCGGCGTTGACTGTGATGGTCGTACCGTCGTCGAGTGTGACGATGGGGCGGCCCTCAAGGTAGGTGAGTGTCCAGCGCCACTGTGACGTGTCGACCTTGAGCGGGCTAAGCTCGGCTTCTTGCTCAGAAATCGCAAACAAAACCTCGGGCGCGAGTGCAACTGGGCACTCGGTGTGCGCCAGCCAGCGTGTTCCAATTTGCATGGTTGCCCGCGTCTCTACTCAGCTGCCGGAATGAGCTCAATTGCCGTGACGGCGAGTTCGGGGCCTTTGACGATTTCGAGTTCAGCAATGCGTCCGACGGCCTTGAGATCATCGGCGGCTGCCTTGAGGGAACCGAGTTGCGTCGCTGGAGCCTGAATAACGGCGGCACTCACCTCGGTCTTCTGTGAGGCCTTGGCGTCGGTTTTAGCGCGGCGGATACCGATGAGGGCTGCCGATGCGACGGAGAGAACATCCACGGAACCCTGCGTGGGGAGTTCTTCAATCGATGGCCACGAAGCGTGGTGCACGGTTGAGTCGTTGAACCACGACCACGACTCTTCGGTTGCGAACGGAATAACCGGAGCAAACAGACGCAGCAGCACAGTGAGCGCCAAGCGAAGAGCGGCTGCAGCGGACGCCTGGTCGGGGTGTTCGGCGTCATAGGCGCGTTCCTTGACCAACTCGAGGTAGTCGTCGGTGAACGTCCAGAAGAACGACTCAGCCACTTCGAGAGCTTTTGCGTGGTCATAGTTTTCGTAGGCAGCAGTGGCCTCGGCAACAACACCACGCAGGGTGGCGAGCATGCTGAGGTCCATCTCAGTGGTCACGGCATCAATCAGTGAACCAGCAGGCACCTCGAAGCCCAGAATGAACTTGGATGCGTTCAGCACCTTGATTGCCAGGCGACGGCCAATCTTGATTTGTGTCGGGTTCTGCGGATCAAACGCCGCATCGGTGCCCAGGCGGCTCGATGCCGCCCAGTAGCGAACCGCGTCAGAGCCATGTTGCTCGAGCATGTCCGCCGGAGTAACCACGTTGCCCTTGGACTTCGACATTTTCTTGCGGTCGGGGTCAACGATGAAGCCCGAGATTGCGGCGTGACGCCACGGCTTTTCGTCGGTCTCGAGTGCCGAGCGCAGCATGGTCGAGAACAACCATGTTCGAATGATGTCCTGACCCTGCGGTCGCAGGTCAAACGGGAACACTTTCGACCACAGCTCAGGGTCGCGCTCCCACCCGCCGGCCAGCTGTGGGGTGAGCGAGCTCGTTGCCCAGGTGTCCATGACGTCGACCTCGCCGGCGAAACCGCCAGCCTGACCGCGCTGTGCTTCGGTGTACCCGGCGGGAACATCCGAGGAGGGGTCAACAGGAAGCTGGTCGACAGAAGCAATGAGGGGCTCGTCGAACACGGGGTTGCCGTCGGCATCGAGCGGGTACCACACGGGAACCGGAACACCAAAGAACCGCTGGCGCGAGATGAGCCAGTCGCCGGCAAGGCCAGAAACCCAGTTGTCGTAGCGAACCTTCATGAAATCGGGGTGCCAGGCAAGTTCGCCGCCGAGCTCAAGCAAGCGGGCGCGCAGCTTTTCGTCGCGAGCACCGTTCTTGATGTACCACTGACGGGTCGACACGATTTCGAGGGGCTTGTCGCCCTTTTCGAAGAACTTGACCGGATGCGTGATGGGCTTGGCATCGCCGACCATCTCGCCCGACTCCTGAAGTAAAGCAACGATGGTCTCTTTGGCCGAGAACACGGTCTTGCCAGCGATCGCGTCGAAGGCAGCTTTACCTGCATCCGAGGTGATGGCCTCCGGAGCTTCGGCGATGATGCGTCCGTCGAAGCCGATGATTGCGCGGTTCGGCAGGTCGAGCTCGCGCCACCAGACAACGTCGGTCACGTCACCGAACGTACAGATCATGGCGATGCCCGAGCCCTTGTCGGGCTGTGCCAGGTGGTGGGCCAAGATCGGAACCTCAACACCGAAGATCGGCGTAGTCACCGTTGAGTTGAACAGCGGCTTGTAGCGCTCATCTTCCGGATGAGCGACCAGCGCGACACACGCGGCCAGCAGCTCGGGGCGTGTGGTCTCGATGTGGATGTCTTCGCCGTTCGGGCGGTGGAACGCGAGGCGGTGGTACGCGCCAGGCATCTCCTTGTCTTCGAGCTCGGCCTGAGCAACCGCGGTGCGGAAGGTCACATCCCACAGGGTTGGAGCCATAGCTTGATAGGCCTCGCCTCGCTCAACGTTGCGCACGAACGCCAGCTGGGATGCGCGGCGCGAGTTGTCGTCGATGGTGCGATAGGTCTGGCTCCAGTCGACCGACAGGCCCAGAGTGCGCCAGAGTGCTTCGAACTGCTTCTCGTCTTCGACGGTGAGTTTGTCGCACAGTTCAATGAAGTTGCGTCGGCTAATCGGAACCTGGTCGGCAGCCTTCGTGCTCTTGTTGTCGCCGCCTTCGAACGGAGGAACGAATCCCTCAACGTAAGGCAGGGTCGGGTCGCAACGTACGCCGTAGTAGTTCTGAACGCGACGTTCGGTGGGCAGACCGTTGTCATCCCAGCCCATCGGGTAAAAGACCTTCTTGCCGGTCATGCGCTGGTAGCGTGCGACGGCATCAGTGTGCGTGTAACTGAAGACGTGTCCGATGTGCAGCGAACCCGATGCTGTCGGCGGGGGAGTATCGATCGAGTAGACGTTCTCCCGGGTCGCACTCTCGCGATTAAATGCGTGGATGCCCTCTGCATCCCACCGGGCTGACCACTTGTCTTCGAGGCCTTCGAGTGCGGGCTTGTCGGGAACGCTGGCAGGCATGGTCATTATTACTCTTTCGATATGTGCGGCACCGCGTCTTTTGCTTGAGTTGCCAAGCGTGTGTGCCTCAAATGTGGGTGGCTCAAGTCTAACGAAAGTAGGGGCAGGCCCTCGGCTAGACTGTAGGCAACGACATTGAACCGGCTATCACCGGGGAGTCTTCAGAAGAACTTCGTTCGTTGATTGAGTAGTTGCGTAGCAACCTATCGAAATCACGAGCGAAAAGTAGAACTGAACGGGTCTGGCCCGTCACAGCCAAAGAACAAGAGGTCTCGCGCAAGCGAGGCAAGCTCAGGTGGTACCGCGCAGATCTTCGGGTCGGCGTCCTGGCGAAGCAGATGCAGCATCCTTCGTTTCAGGAGAAACCAGTGACTTACCCCAAGGCAAACACCACCGGCGCTTTCGGCGAGATCGTGCCTTCGCCGTCGTTCCCTGCACTTGAGGAGCAAACGCTCGCCTTTTGGAAAGCCGATGACACGTTCCGCGCGTCTATCGCAGAGCGCGTCGAGCAAGGTGCCGACGAGTGGGTCTTCTACGACGGTCCGCCGTTTGCAAACGGACTTCCCCACTACGGGCACCTGCTTACCGGATATGCCAAAGATGTTTTTCCGCGATTCCAAACCATGCGCGGCAAGCGCGTCGAGCGCCGATTCGGTTGGGATACCCACGGTCTGCCGGCCGAGCTTGAGGCCATGCGACAGTTGGGCATCACCAAGAAAGACGAAATCGAAGAGATGGGCATCTCGGAGTTCAACCGCGTCGCCCGGGAGTCAGTTCTTGCCTACACGCAGGAGTGGGAGAACTACGTCACCCGCCAAGCACGTTGGGTCGACTTTGAAAACGACTACAAAACCCTCGACATTTCTTTCATGGAGTCGGTCATCTGGGCCTTCAAGCGCCT
>JAHEGZ010000107.1 GCA_024644865.1 Aurantimicrobium sp. | reverse complement strand
CTTGGAAATTAAACGTCATGAGCGGCGACTCGGCCGCCAAAATGTCGGCCGCACTGAACACGATGGCGTCAACGTCAGTAGCGGCTGGCGTCAGCGGTTTCATAGACCACGCGGTAGTGGCCGAGAAACCATCAATGTTGATGGCAGCGTTGTATGCGTTCCCTTGCCCAACCGCGTTCATTGAACCAAACGGTGCCAGTAGGGACCGGCCTGTGGTGTCGACCGCCGAGATCAAGGCCTGTGCCGCGTCACCACTGACAGCGAAACGGTCAGGGAATTTAAATCGCCGCAGCCCATAGTCGATCATCTGTGACCGCAATGCCGTAATCAGGGCCTGTCCAGCGGCAGGGTTGCCAACCGCAGTCACCGCTTGAGCTGTCGCACCCGACGGGACTTTGCCAGCGGTAATCGTTCCGCCCATACCCGCCGCACCGTTGAGTAGCGCGTAGACCTTGCGTTCGGTTTGCTGAGCATACGATTCCTGCATGGCCGTGAAAGCCATGGCGTCAATCGCGGGTGAGGCAGAGTCGATCACCTCACGGGTGAGGCGGAACCGCCCGCTGATACCGGCCAATGACAGGGTTACATCACCGACCACAAGCGTTCCGTCGGACGGGTTCGTGCCTTCCACGTGATCAGCTGACGCCCCGGTGGCGGAACTGAACCGGGGGATCACATGCGAGCGCGGCGAATCCACCGTCATCGTCGGGATCAAACCCATAAGGGGACGGCCCTGCAACAGCTGCGGAATAAAAAGCTCGGGGTGATATTCGGGTTTGATCAGCGGCACACCGGTGGTTGTGTTGACCGTGGCGAACGTGGCCATCTGAGCTTGGAATTTATCAAGCCGATCCATGGCGTCACGGTCACGGTTGACGCCAGCGGCAAACCGATCCCGCAGCATAGACGGCCCTTGACCTGAGTAGCTAAAGCTATAAACGGGTGGCTCGGCGACGGTGAAGCCCACTGCCTTACCCGCTGAGACAATTTCGCGTGGGTTGGCCAGCTGGCTAACAATCCCGCTGAACTTATCGACGGCAGCAGTGAACGCCGCCGTCTGATCAACCGCAGCAGGCGGCGTATCCTGAACGTCAATATCTGGCATGATTTCCTCTCTCATTGCTTTCACGCTAACCACCCTGGCAGCGTCAAACGCGGGCATAGCAGTGAGCGATGTCTCGCGCCACGCCGCTGATTGAACTAGTTGAACGTTGGAATCTTCCGGGTCAGTTTTATAACCCCCGTCGGTAAAATCGACCCCAACGGAAAAACCGTCAAGCACCCCGTCTTCGGCCAATGCCAGCGCTTCGTCACCGGCCTGCCCACGCCCGATCTTGAACGTCGCGATCATCCCCTCGGGCGTGTCCGTGGCTTTGATGGCCACCCCAAGCGCCTGCCCGTGATCGTGATCACGCAAAAGTTTCACCCGTTTGAGGTCGGAATATTTCAGTGACCCCTGAGTGAACCGCCAGTTACCGCCACCCGAGCGAGCCGTCGGGCCATACGGCACAACAAGCCCGGTCACGGTACGGGCGTGAGCGTCAACCCGGAACTGCCCCGCCGTATGGGTGGCGTCAAATGTGATGCCCGTCTCACGAGACAGGGTGAGATCAGCCGGCCGATCCGCTGCGACCTTGGCCGGGGGAGTGGCTTTCACGGGTGCGGGCTTCGGTGCGGGAGTAGGCGGACGATCCTCTAAAACTCGAATCTCTGGTTGCGTCAGTGCGCCCACTGATAGCCCCTTTTCGTATGCGGTGTAGCGGGTGAGGGTGTCGGAGCGCAGGAACCCATCGAATTTGAACCTGGCATAGTACCCGCGTGGTGTGACATCGCCCATGCTCAGGCGGTCCTGTACCGCGCTGACGTACGCGCCCAGCGTGAAGTCCAGCAGGTCCAGCCGTCGAGTCTCGGCATTAGCGTACGTCCGTGACGTGGTAGACACGCCCAAATCTTCCGGGTCAACGCCCGTTGCTCGTGCTATCTCAAGCACGGCGTGGTTTCGGGCGTCTGCCAGCTGTAAATCCGCGGGCGACCATTGCAGCGCCTGATAGTTGACCGCAGCTGGCACGTACGCGGTGGCGCTCGAGTTCCGGGCGGCTTTCCAATCGTTGAGCATGGCTTTAATGACGCCATCGGTTGCCGGGTCCGCCCCCTCTGCCGGGGTAAAAATGCCCGTGGGCATGGGCTCAGCCGCATACCGGCTTGCGGCTGCGTCCAATTTTAGGCACGTGCGGATCGCACGGGAACTATTAATCAAGAGTGAAGGGTTCGGCGAATCAAACCGGATCAATTCAGTGTCGGCCACGCGGCTGCCGTCGATCCACACGCTGCCGTCAGGGCGTACGTTGACGCGGGACGGGTGCACCCGCTCAACATCGCCAGGGTAGCCATTCCACGCGAATCTGCGGACACGCCACCATGCGATGCCCTCAAATAGCAGATCCTCAAACGTCATCGTCATAGTGACCGACCGCGCGAGGTCGGTCTCGGGTTGATCGAGTAGTGAACTTGGCACTTGCCTGTGATCAGCATCATGCAGGTGCAATGGCAGGGTGCCGAGCGTGCCTGTTATGAGGTTGCGGGCCCTCATAACAGCAGGCACTGACAGTGCCTCTTTGCGGCTAATACGAATTTCGGTTAATTCGGAAGTGTATAAATCTTGCAATGTGGTCGAAAGGTCAACAGCAAAATTGGTCGTCGGCGCACCTGTTCGGTTACGTCGCAGCCAAGTAAACGCCATAGCTGAACTGTATAGCATTAATCTTATACAGCCCTAGTCCGCTGTGATGATCCTGATACCGCCAACCGCAGGCGGTGCTGTCCGAGCCAAATGCACGGCACCCGCAGCTGCGTACGCGGCGTCAACATGCCCACCCGCACGGCGGCTAAAAACCCATTTGTCGCCAGTACGAAGTTTCTCAGCACCATTTACATGAGCGTCTTGCAGCGGGTCCGCTGAATGCTCGATTTGACCGCTGGCAACCTGCTCAGCAAAACCCATGCACACGGCAGCCATATCGGCTTTAATTTCCGTGATCTCAACCCTTGCCCCCAAATTGATAGTGCGCAGGTCAGCGGCAATCGCGGCCGCCGGGCCGTTAGGGAACCACCCCAACACGCGAGGGTTGATTTTCGCCACCCAATCCGGCAGCGCCGCCCGCAGGAACTCAGTGCAAGACCGGCCATCCCACGCTGCGACGGG
>JAHEGZ010000050.1 GCA_024644865.1 Aurantimicrobium sp. | reverse complement strand
GTGAGCTCTAAGAATTCGGAAATGGGCGGCTCGGTGTCACTGGGCAAAAAGGCCGCGATTCGGCGCGCGCCGTGGCTCGCGACCAATGTGAGGAGCTCAAGGGTGAGTTGCTCCTGAGCCTTAGAGCGGGCATCCGCGTTTCGAGCGGCGCGCACAGAACGCACCTGCGCGCGAAGCTCTGACTTAGTTGCGGTCACGGGGTTCATCCTAGGTTGGGCGCCATTGGTTAGGCTAAAGGTATGGCACACCGGGTAAAGAAAGCAGTCGTTCCTGCGGCTGGACTGGGCACACGCTTTTTGCCCGCAACCAAGGCGTTGCCCAAAGAGATGCTGCCCGTTGTCGATACCCCGGCCATTCAGTACGTGGTCGAAGAGGCCGTGAACGCAGGGCTTAACGACCTGCTCATGATCACCGGACGCAATAAGAATGCGCTCGAGAATCACTTTGACCGCAATTACGAACTTGAGCGCACGCTCGAAGCCAAGCAAGACGAGGCACGTCTGCTCAAGGTCACCCACTCGACTGACCTCGCCGACATTCACTATGTGCGCCAGGGTGACCCCAAGGGTCTCGGTCACGCAGTGCTCAAGGCCGCTCACCACGTTGGAAATGAATCGTTCGCTCTTCTCCTCGGTGACGACATCATCGACCCCAAAGAGAATCTGCTCGAGCGCATGCTCGACGTGCACGGCTCAACCGGTGCCAGCGTGGTGGCTCTCATGGAAGTTGACGAGGAACAACTGTCGCAATACGGTGTCGCCATCATTCAAAAGACCGATGATTCTGACGTCGTGCGTGTGACGGGCATGGTCGAGAAACCTGCTCGGGGCCAGGCCCCTTCCAACTTGGCCATCATTGGTCGCTATGTTCTTCGCCCTGAGATTTTTGGTGTGCTCGACCGCACCGAGCCCGGTCGCGGTGGCGAAATTCAATTGACGGATGCTCTCGCCGTGCTCGCCGCAGACGTCTCGATCGCCGATGGAGTTGTGGGCGTCATCTTCCGCGGTCGTCGCTTCGACACCGGTGACCGCCTCGAGTACCTCAAAGCCGTTGTGGAACTTGCCACCGAGCGTGCCGACCTTGGCCCCGACCTGCTGGCGTGGTTGCGCGAGTTCATCGCATCCAAGTAGCGCCATGGTTTTTCCGAGCGTACGTCTGAGCCACGGTGAACTGACCCTTCGCTCGATTCGCATGCGCGACGTCAAAGCGCTCGAGCGCGAGCTCATGTTCAATCGCTCGTGGTTGCGCCAGTGGGAAGCAACTAATCCCGGCACGTTCAATCACTTAGACACGAAGGCAGCCGTTCGGTCTCTTATTGCTTACGGTCGCTCCGGTGGCGGCCTTCCACTGATTATGGAGGTCGGCGGTCAGATTGTCGGCCAGATCAACGTCTCCGGTATCACGTTCGGTTCGCTCTCGAGCGCGTCGATTGGCTACTGGGTTGCCGAGCGCTTTGCCGGCCGCGGACTGACCACGACCGCTGTCGCACTGTTGACTGACTATTGCATGCGCGTACTCGGGTTGCACCGCGTCGAGATCTGCATTCGCCCCGAGAACGCGGCATCACTGCGGGTCGTCGAGAAGCTCGGATTCCGCTTTGAGGGTCGACGCGAACGGTACATTCACATCAATGGCGACTGGCGCGACCACGACTGTTTCGCTCTCTGCGTTGACGATCTGCCCGAGGGGCTGTTGGCCCGCTATCTCAGCGGAAAAACCAACACGCCTTAATCCTTGCGCTAAAGATTAACCCTCAACTCGTACCTTAGGAATTGTGACGGATTTCCTCGGCGGCGGCTTGGTCTTTGCTATCGCTGCTGCGCTCTGGCTGGTCTACCTGGTTCCGTCATGGCTGCGTCGCCGAAACTTTGTCGCGACCGAGCAAAACGCTGTTCGACTCCAGCAGACGATTCGAGTTCTCGTCGAGACCGGCGAGGCTCCCGATGAAATTCGGGCCGAGATTAGCGCGCGCGGAGTCCACGAGCAGCGCAAGGCGCTTCGCGCTGCTGAGGTGGCCGCTCGACAAAAGTTGCGCGCTCATGCGGCGCCAGAAGTATCGCCCGAAGAGGCTGACGCGCTTGCTCGGCACCGACGACGCACCCAGCGCTTGGTTGCCTTCAGCGCGTTCGTCGTTTCGCTCCTGACTGTCGCCGCGGGTCTGGCACTCTTCGCGTACACCGCAACGTGGACTCTCGTCTACGTCGGTGCCGGGGCGACCGTTGTGTCGCTCGTTGTGTTGCGCATCCTTGCTCGCCCCATTCGCGTGAAAGTTGCCCCTGCGGTGACGCGTGCTGAGCAGGGCTTCACCGATTTCGGATACGCGCCCGAGGTTCCCACTCGCGCCTGGACTCCGCGCCCCTTGCCGCGCCCGCTGCACCTTGAACCAGGCTCACTCGCCCAAGCAACGGTGGCCTCGGTCAGTGCTGCGGATCGCTTGCGCCAGGCAGCACTGGAGGAAGCGCTGCGCGATCGCATGGAGCGTGCCGCGGGAATCAATCGCGCCCGTCAGGTCGAAACTGCCGCTGCAACCAATGTTCCTGTCGAAACTCGGTCCGTTTCTCCCGCGCTGACTTCACTCGATGCACTCGCTCAAGCCGAGGGGCAAGGTCAGAGCATCAACCTCGACGAGGTTTTTCGCCGTCGTGCCGTCGGTGAGTAACCTCAGTAAATGACTTCGGCCACCGTCTCGCTGCGCGACGTCACTGTCACGCGAAACACGCGCAACATCGTCGATCACGTGTCGCTCGACTTTGGCGTGGGTGAGCGCTGGGCCATGATCGGCCCGAACGGCAGCGGCAAGAGCACGATTCTCAAAATGGCTTCCTCGTGGATGCACCCCACCAGCGGGCAGGTCTTCCTGTTCGACCGCGAGCTCGGTCAGTTTGACGTGACCGAGATTCGCAAAGACATCGGCTTTGTCACGCCGGCCCACGACCTGCAATGGCCACTCGACGGACTCGACGTTGTTCTGACCGGAATAACCGGAACGCTAGAGACGCCCATGCGCTGGGAACCATCGGCTTCTGAGGTCACCCAAGCACGTGCGGCGATGCGGGAGGTCGGTGTCGAACACCTGGCTGAAACCGAGTGGTACGTGATGAGTCAGGGTGAGCGCGGACGCGTTCTTATCGCCCGCGCGCTCATTTTGCAGCCGAAACTCTTGGTGCTCGACGAGCCGATGACCGGCCTCGACCTGACGGCCCGCGAGCAGCTGCTCGATACCCTCGACGATTTATCCCGGGTTGAGCCGAAGTTGACGTCTGTTCTGGTCACTCATCACATCGAGGAACTGCCGGCGTCGACCACGCACGCGGCGCTCGTGTCACACGGGCGCATTGTCGCCGCAGGGTCGGCGGTGGATGTGCTGACCAGCGCCCACGTGAGCGAGGCGTTTGAGCATCCGATTGAGGTCACTTTCGCGCACGGCCGCTGGGCTGCTCGCTCGACTCGCACCTGAGATTCCTCCTCGCGCGGATCTTTTACAGGCCGCCAGCCGCGCAATTTGCCACACCGCGTTTGCCCGTCGTTAACCTTCCGTCTAGGTTGCCCTTTTACCCTCAAACCAGCGCCACAGGTGATGTGTGGCGCCGGCTGAAGCTCACGCACATCACGCGTGACGACGAAGGTAACCGTGACGATAGATACTCCGCGCAAACTCACTGGGGTGAGAGACCGCGTCGACCTGATTTACCGCGGCGTAACTCGCTCCGGCGGCATCATCGTTTTGGTCATCATGTTGGCCATTGGTGTCTTTCTTGGTCTTCGAGCATCCCAGGCGATCACGGCCGACGGTTGGGCATTCTTCTGGCAGCAGGCTTGGGAGCCCGATTCGGGCAAGTTCGGTATTGCTGCGGTTCTTATCGGAACCTTCCTCATCGCCCTCGTCGCCGTTTCGCTCGCTCTTCCTATGGCTCTGGGCACGTCGCTCTACATTTCTGAGTACGCCCCGCTCGGTTTGAAAAGAACCTTGATTGGTTTGGTCGATCTCATGGCCGCCATCCCCTCGGTGGTCTATGGTCTGTGGGGATTCTTTGCCCTCCAGAACTCCATCGTGCCGATCGCTCGCTGGATCTCGCAGAACTTTGGCTGGATTCCGATTTTCGCCGTTACGGGTGCTGATCCCAACGATCCCTTGGCCACCAACACGCTCTTTACCTCGTCGACGTTTATTGCCGGCATTGTCGTCGCGCTCATGATTACGCCGATCATGACCTCGATCATGCGTGAGGTCTTCTCTCAAGCACCTATCGGTGAGCGCGAGGGCGCACTTGGCCTGGGCGCGACTCGCTGGGGCATGATTCGCTCGGTCATCCTGCCGTTCGGCGTCGGCGGCATCATCGGTGGAACCATGCTGGGCCTCGGTCGCGCACTCGGTGAGACCATCGCGGTTTACATGATCATTTCGCCGATCTTCGTCATCCAGCCACACATCCTGCAAAACGGCGCGAGTTCGATTTCATCGCTTATTGCTCTCAAATATGGCGAGGCCTCGCCGTTCGGTATGTCTGCCCTCATGGCGGCGGGTCTCACGCTCTTTATCGTGACCCTGATCGTCAACTTCGGTGCTTCCGCCATCGTTGCTCGCTCACGATCGGGAGCGAGTAGCTAGTCATGACAGTCTTCGATACTCCAATTCTTAACGAGGAATCGTCACTCGAGCGTGGCAGTGCCCACGAGGCTCCGATTCAGGAGATTCATCACGATTCACCGCGAAAACTAAACCAGTTTCGGGTGAGCGATGTGCTCTCCATGGTGGGTGCACTCGCTGCTGCGCTCTCTATGACCACCATCATTTTTACGATTTTGGCGCCGGTGGGTGGAGTGCTGGGATTCCTTCTCATCACCTACATACTTTTTGTCATCACCTACGCGATCTTGGTGTCGTTCGATGAGACCTGGCCGATTGTTCGCGACCGAGTCGTTTTGGTCGCCGTGCACTCGTTGGCCATCACCGTTTTTGCCACCCTGGTGTTCATCGTTGTGTTCGCCATTGGTCGCGGCCTCTCAGCGCTTCCGCACCTCAACTTCTTCACGCAAGACATGTCGCTGGCCGGTCCGCTCGACCCGCTCGACAAGGGTGGAATCATTCACGCCGTCGTGGGAACCCTGATTCAAATTGGGATCGCCTTGGCGATCACCATCCCTCTGGGCCTGACCACCGCCGTTTTTCTGAACGAGGTTCCTGGAGCGTTTTCTCGGTTCGTGCGCACGATCGTTGAGGCGATGACGGCACTGCCCTCAATCGTTGCCGGTCTGTTCATCTACGCCACGTTCATCCTGATGTTCGGCCTCGACAAGTCAGGTTTTGCAGCTGCGCTTGCCATTAGCGTGATGATGCTTCCGATTATGATTCGGGCCTCGGATGTCGTTCTGCGTTTGGTGCCTTCGACCCTTAAAGAAGCGTCGATCGGCTTGGGCGCCGACAACTTTCGAACAATGTGGCAAGTCACCCTGCCTACAGCGCGCTCAGGTCTGGTCACGGCCATCATTTTGGCAACAGCCCGAGGAATCGGTGAGACCTCGCCCGTGCTTCTGACCTCGGGATTTACGGCGGCATTCAATGCCGATCCGTTTCACGGCCCGATGGTCTCTCTTCCGCTAGCAGTTTTCCAGTTCGTCAAGTCTCCCGAGCCAAACATGATCGCCCGTGGTTTCGGTACCGCGGCAGTTCTCATGCTCTTGGTTCTGGTGCTCTTCATCATCGCCCGCATCATCGGTGGTGAGACGGTGGCTAAAAAAGAGGCACGGGCTCGCCGCCGCCGCCAGTTCGTGGCCAACCTGGTTGAGGCGTATCGCCTGCTCGCTGGGGCACTGGCCACACTCGTTTCCAAGATTTCGTCACGCAGCTCGGAACGAGCACGGAGCATGGAAGCTCGCATGAACAGTGAGCGTCGATCTGCCGTAGCTTCGTCGCCGGCCCCAAAGGAGAATGAATAATGTTCAGCCGCATCCGTGTTTGGGCCGCCACTGTAACGAGCGTGCTTGTTGCTGGAGCCCTTGCGCTTTCAGGCTCGCTTCCCGCCCACGCGGCCAACTACGTCCCTGTCTCGGGCGCAGGTTCGTCGTGGTCGGCAAATGCAATTGAGCAGTGGCGTACGAACGTTCAGCAGTACGGCATGCGTGTCAATTACGCGAGCACCGGCTCCTCCGACGGACGAAACCAATTCAAGTCGGGAACGGTTGACTACGCCGTCTCAGAGATTCCCTACGGCATCACCGACGGTGGGGTCACCGACAGCCGCCCGACGCGCGGCTTTGCCTACATGCCCATCGTGGCCGGTGGTACATCATTCATGTACAACCTCACCTCGGGGGGCAAGCAGATCACCAACCTGCGTTTGTCGGGTGAGGTTTTGACCAAGATTTTTACTGGCAAGATCACCAAGTGGAACGACGCGGCCATCAAGGCGGATAACCCCGGCATCACCCTTCCTGCTCGCCAGGTCGTTCCGGTTGTTCGCTCAGACGGTTCGGGTTCGACCGCTCAGTTCACCGCCTGGATGGCCTCGCAGCACCAGTCGCTCTGGGACTCCTACTGCCGTGAAGCTGGGCGCTCCGTTCCGTGTGGCACGACATCGAACTTTCCCGTGGTTGCGGGCAAGGGATTCGTCGCTCAGCCCAACTCCACCGGTGTTGCTGGTTACGTGAAGCAGCGCGCCAACGACGGAACCATTACGTACGTGGAGTACTCGTACGCCAAGAACGCGGGCTTCCCGGTTGCGAAGGTTCTCAACAAGGCCGGGTATTTCGTTGAACCGACACCCTCCAACGTGGCTGTGGGATTGTTGGGCGCACGCATCAACACAGACCTGACGTCCAATCTCAGCGGTGTTTACAACAACAGCGATTCTCGCGCCTACCCGCTGTCGTCGTACTCGTACATGATCGTGCCGACGGCCCTGCAGAATAACTTCACGACCGACAAAGGCAAGACTCTCGGTGCCTTCGCCTACTACTTCTTGTGTGAGGGGCAGCAGCAGGCTCCAGCCTTGGGATACTCCCCGCTGCCGATCAACCTGGTCAAGTCGGGTATGGATCAAATCAAGAAGATTCCTGGGGTGAGCGCTCAGTCGATCGACATCTCGAAGTGCAACAACCCCACCTTCTCCAAGGACGGCACAAACACGCTTGCCAAGAGCGCACCTGCGCCGCAGGCCTGTGACAAGCAGGGCTCGTCACAGTGTGCTGCCGGAACCGGCGGAGCTTCGGATTCCGGAGGCAACACCGGAACTACCACGGGAACTGACACGGGCTCCACCACCGACGGCGGCACGACGACAACCAGCAATAATGGAGCAATCGGCGCCGGGTCGGCATATGACTGCAACCCTGACACCGGCGTGTGCGTGGCGGTTGCAGCAGTTCCGGTGACCGTTGACCAACAGCCCAGCTGGGGTCCGACTCAAACGGTGATGCTGGTATCGGTTCTCGGTCTACTCCTGCTCGTTCTGCTTCCCCCAACCGTCGTTCAGGTCATTCGTCAGCGACGCGAGAGCGGTAAGTAGTTTCGATGATTTCGGCAGCAGCTCGGTTACGACGCCTGGGGCGCCTTCTCTTTGGAGCGGGGCTGGCCTTTGTGCTGTCTTCTGTGCTGTTGCTCGTAAGCGGACTTCCGGCCCAAGCTGACGTGCGTCCGATGTCCTTGGGAACTCTTACCGAGAGTGCAGTAACGGTCGATTGGGCAACTGAGCACACCGACCAGAGCGATCCCAACTACGCGGCGTTCCGAAACCTTTCGTTCACGGTCAACCAAACTGACAACCTGTCACACCAGGGTGTCACGATCTCTTGGTCGGGTGGAACGCCGACGTCACTGGGCGAGTATGCCAGTAATTTTTTGCAAATTATGCAGTGCTGGGGCGACACAGCCGAGCCAACACCACAGCAGTGCCAGTTTGGAACGCCCGCCGACAGCGTTGCTTCGACTGTGGGCTCCTTGGTTGGAACGCGCGAGTTGGAGGTCGGAGCCGATCCCGGTCAGCCACTCACGAGTAGCCTGCGCATTCCCGGCCTGGCTCGTGCAGCTTACGAATTCCCGTTTACTTCGGTCAACGGTTCCACCACCTTCAATTTTCGGGAACTCTTTGATTCTTCGACTACCAACGAGGTAACTGCGGCGCGCACGGGTGCCGACGGCAGTGGCTCGGTGACTTTCGAGGTACAGACCACGCTCGAGGCGCCCCACTTAGGTTGTGGAGCCGAAATCGTACAAAGCGACGGTTCGTCGTATCCCCGAGCATGCTGGTTGGTGATTGTTCCCCGCAGCGACAAAGACCCCAATGGCGGTCGGGCTCAAGATGCATCCGGAAGAATATCGGGCAGCCCGCTTACCGCCTCCAACTGGAAAAACAGAGTTGTTGTTCCCTTGGGGTTCCAGAGCGTTTCGCGAGCGTGTCCGCTGGGCCAGGCCGAAAAGCGGCTCGTCGGTTCAGAAATGATCGCTAACGCCATGACGAGTTGGCAGCCCGCGCTGTGTGGCTCGGGAACAACCTACGGCTTCTCGATGATCGCCGATGCTGAAGCGCGCGAGCAGATCACCGGCGCAGACATTGGTGCATCACGCTTGGGTTTTGTTTCTTCGGGAGTGGCTTCAGATAACGCGGAGGCGGCCCACATCAAATATGCGCCGGTAAGTGAATCGGCAATTGTGATCGCGTACAACATCGACTACAACCTGTTTCGAGACTCGAGCGTCTACGCAAAAAACGGCACTCAAGTCACGAACCTCAAGCTCAACCAGAGACTTGTCGCAAAATTACTGACTCAGTCGTATCAGGTCGACAACCCGGGCTACGGTGCTGATGATCCGGTGATTGCTGCCAACCCTCGCGGAATCGTTGATGACCCCGAGTTCGTAGCGCTCAATCCGGATTTCGCTAGGTACACGAAGAACTACCCTCAGGGGTTGCTCGTTCCATTCGGCAACTCTGACGTCACGGCGCACGTCTGGAACTGGATTCGCGCTAATGCCGACGCCAAGAACTTTCTGCTCGGGCAGGCCGACCCCTTCGGAATGAAAATCAACCCCGAGTATCTCAGTCTCGGGCTTGCTTCCGGAGAAGCCCCGGTGAGCTACCCCAAGTCGGACTTGTCCATATTTAGAAACGACCCATCTGAGCCCGGATATGGAACGCTCGACATGCGACCCTTCTACAACAACATGGGCGAGACCGCGTACCGAGCACTCCGCGCAGACGGCAACATCAAAATGAGCTGGGACCCGTTCAAAGTTCCTCCTCGTTATGTGGCGATTCCGCCCCAGCCCTCGGGTGAACGTTTCATGCTTGCGATAACGGATTCGGCATCAGCTGCGAGGTATGGCTTGCAGGTCGCTCAAATTGCAAACCAACACGGCGATTATGTTGCACCCAATTCCTCATCCATGGCCCGGGCTATTGCTGCCATGGGTCCGGGGACGGCCGCCAACCTCAAGACCACTGACTTCAGTAAGGCGGTAGCTAACGCGTACCCTCTGGCGGAGCTGACCTACGCTGCAGTGAGTGTCTGCAAGGCCACGCCCGAAGAACTTTCCGCTTACGCCAAGTTCATCTCTTATGCAGTGGGCGAAGGTCAGGTCTCCGGCTCGCAGACTGGTCAGCTTCCTGCAGGATATTTTCCATTGAGTTCGGCTCAGAAGGCGCTCGCTCGCACTGTAGCTTCAACGATCAAGAACACATCGTCGGTGGCGGCGGAGTGCACTCCGGCCACGCCGAGTTTCGTGACCGATCCCGGGCAATCCTCCGGGGGAACTGGCTCGGTGAAGATGTCTAAAATCCGCGTTCCATTCACTGCCGCGGGCGCTGTCACCGAAGATGAGATCCCCCTGATTCCCCGCATTTTGATTGTCCTGGGATTTGTTGTCGGGCTCCCGCTCATGTTCATCGGGCCTCTTCTGATGAGACGAGCTCGTCGACTTCAGCCCTAGCTGACTGAACTCTTACCCAAGGTAAACCTGAACATCACCATTTGTTCACTTTCCGATTGCGTCACGTCCATATGGGATGCCTACTCTCGCGAGTAATAGGAATCTCCTACTCCTCTACGTGTTCGAAGAAAGGACACCATCCATGAAGGTCAACGCCTTCGCGAAGATCGGAACCGTCATTTGTTCCGCAGCTATCGCAGCAGCCACTCTCGTGGCAGCACCGGCGGCATTCGCCGACCCTGGAACCGCCCCGAGCGCTACCACGCTTGTAGGTTTTGGTTCTGACACCACTCAAGACGTCATGAACGAAATTGCTTCTGCCATCGGTGGCGGCAAACTCGCTTCGTTCAATGCTCTTGGCGACACGACCACCGTGACCGCACGCCCCGGCGGCCCTACCAACGTTCCCCGCGCAAACGGCTCAGGTGAGGGCTACAAGCTCCTCAAGGTTGCCACCGGATTCCTCGAGACCTCGGCTGTGCTGTCTGGTACGGCCAAGGCCAGCGTCACGGCGAATGCGGCCAACTCGCTCGGTCAGATTGACTACGCGCGTAGCTCCTCGGGTGTTACCACACAGGACGCCAACGGCGCATTCACCTTCATTCCTTTCGCCCTTGACTCGGTAACGCTCTCGGCAAACGTTGGCGATGCCGCTGCCACGATTCCCCTGACGCTTGGTGCCTCGGGCGACTTGGCGACGACTCCGTCGATTTACTCGATCTACCACTGCACCGCTCGTTACGTGTACACCAACACCTCGACGGGCGCTTACGACTCGGTTGGTGCAACAGCTGGCGATGCTCCTGCTGGCACGACCGCTACCGAGCTCAAGCCACTGCTTCCGGCTTACGGTTCGGGTACTCGCAAGTACTTCCTGTCGAAGATCGGTATCACCGACACTAGCTCGGTCATGAACGCCTACGGCTGTGTCAGCGCCGTTGACGGTGCCAGCGCTGCCATCAACGAAAACAACGGAACAGCAACTGCCGCCATTGGTGCCGGTGCCCTGGCTCCGTACTCGATCGGTCAGTACGTCGCCCAGGCAAAGACCTTGACGACTGGAGTTACTGACGTTCGCCACGACACCGTTCTTTTGAATGTCGGCGGAATTGCTCCGACCACTGGTTCTGGATCAACCCTCGCCCCGAACCCTGACTACGCAGCAATGGTCCGCAAGGTGTACAACATCGTTCCGTCGCGACTGGCCGATGACGCCACCTCGCGCATTCACGAGATGTTCGTTGGCACCGACTCGCTCGTCTGCCAGCAGACCGCCAGCATTGAGAAGATGGGCTTCGTCGTGATGACGGGCACCGGCTCGAACGCCTGTGGAGACACTTCTGCTCGTGAAGGTGTCGCCGTGGCTATCTCGGGTAGCACACAGGGCGCCCTCTCGGCCTCGAGCATCAACCGTGGCCAGTCAGTCACTGCTCTGGTAACAGTTGGAACCACCACACACACCCAGGGTGGAACAGTCAACGTTTACAACGGTGAGGCTGTTGCTGCAAACCTCGTGGGTACCGCGACGATTGCTGCTGGTGAGACCTCGGCAACTGTAACCATTACCCCGACCGCTTCGGGTACTGCTCACCTGACCACGGTGTTCGTTCCGGCCCTCCCCGGAATCGCCACCACCACCGTTGCCTCGGCGGTTGACCTCGCGGTTATCGCTCACAGCGACACGTGGATTTCGGTCAAGCGCACCGCAAACATGGATCAGAACATCCGTGTGGTTGCATGGGTCAACACTGACGTCTATGAGGGTGGCACGCTCACCCTGAAGGACGGCGACACCACAGTCGCCACCGCGACTCTGGCTGCTGATGAGTCCGCCGAGGTGTTCACCTTCAAGGCGATCAAGTCCTCTTACGCTCTCAAGGTTGTCTTCGGTGGTTCTGCCAGCGTTCCGACCAGCCAGAGCTCAGTCGTCAACGTTGCGGTAACGAAGCTGGTCACCACGACTACGCCTGCTATCGCAACCCCGACGACGACCAACGCCTTCGCGGCCTACACTGCAAGCGGATTCTTCGCCAAGATCTCCAAGGCGTCGACCAAGGCAGCCCGACTCAAGATCACGGTTGCCGCTGCAGGTACAGTCAAGCCGACCGGAACCATCACGGTGACGATCGGTACTACCCAGTCCGGCGGTAGCGCTCTCGTCATCACCGGTGGAACGCTGGTCAGCGGTGTAGCTACAATCACTCTTCCTCGTGCAAACACCTGGGGAGTGACGGGAACTGCTCAGACTCGTTACATCACCATCACCTACTCGGGTGACGACCGTAACGCAGCTTCGAGCATCGTCAAGAAGTTCCAGGTCAACAACTAAAGTTGCGGCAGGTCCCCTGTTTCAACAGCAACACAGTGCGTGCGCCGCTCCGGGAATTTCCCGGGGCGGCGTAACGCCGGTTACACGCAAAGGATTTAGTGCCAGGTGAACGCTCGTAAGCAGTCGTTGTGGTCGCGTATCTCAGATACCACCGCTGATGCACTTCTCGCGCTGTCACGCAGCCGGCTCTTCAGTCGCTCATCAGTCAAACAGAGTGGCCCGGCAGAATCCGAACAATCTTCGGCGTTGTTGACAACAACGCTTGACGAGCACGTTGGCCTTGCCGGCGCGGCTCTGCCTGCCTTACCGAAATCGCAACGCAAGCCTTTTTGGGCGGGGGCGGCAATCGTGCTTCTTGTCATCATCGTGGGTTTCTTCGCTCAGATGATTGTGCTCTCATCACTGCAAAACTCGCGCGATCAGCAAGTTGCTTATGATGCGTATCGCGTCAGCCTGGCCAGTGGCACCGCTCCTGTGTCGCCGGTTGGATATGAGAATCGCATGTGGCCAGAGGGAACGCCAGTAGCAATTATCCAGATCGCGAAACTCAACATTCGTTCCGTCATACTCGAGGGCACGTCTTCTTCTGTGACAATGTCGGGCCCCGGCCACCGTCGTGATACCCCGCTTCCGGGACAGGTTGGCGTGAGCACGATTTTTGGCCGTCAATTGACCTACGGCGGCGTCTTCAGCGCCATTTCGACCCTCACTGCCGGCGACGAAATCAAGGTCACCACGGGGCAGGGAGTTGCCACCTATACCGTCATGGACGTTCGTTACACGGGTGACAAGCTCCCCGCGGCGCCGGCGGTGGGTGAAGGTCGTCTGACGCTGGTCACCGGCGCGGGCATCCCGCTTATTTCAGACTCGGTCGTGCGCGTCGATGCCAAGCTCACAAGCAAGGCTTTCCCCACTCCGAGTTGGGCGCTCACCAGTGCCGGTCTTGACGACCGCGAAGTCGCTATGCAGGGTGATTCCTCAGCGTGGCCGGTTCTGGGCCTCACCGTCATTCTGATTGGGCTCTTCCTCATCGTGTTCGTTCTTCTGCGCCGTTTCTGGGGTAAGTGGCAGGCATGGATTGTCGGCGTTCCCGTTCTTGCCGCGATGGGTATTTTCGCGGCCACCCAAATTGCTACCCTGTTCCCAAACCTGATCTAGGAGATTCCGTGTCTAACCTCACTTTTGATGCGAACACCGTTCCATCGGCCGCGGCTTCCTCGGCTCTGGCCGACCTCGACGCCCGAAGCGTGTCAGCCTGGTTCGGTGAGCGCAAGGTGCTCGATCAGGTCTCTCTGCTCATGCCCAAGGGCCAGGTGACCGCACTCATCGGCCCCTCGGGTTGCGGAAAGTCAACATTTCTTCGCACGCTCAACCGCATGCACGAGCTCGTTCCGGGCGCGCAGTTCGCCGGCGAGGTGCTGCTCGACGGGTCCGACATTTACGACCCGAGTCGTCGCATCACCGAAGCCCGACGCCACATCGGCATGGTGTTCCAGAAGCCCAACCCATTCCCCGCGATGAGCATCGCCGACAACGTGACCGCCGGTCTGACTCTCACGGGTCTCAAGGTCAACAAATCGGATGCCGTCGACCTTATCGAGGAGTGCCTCACCAAGGCTGGACTCTGGAAAGAGGTCAAAGACCGCCTCGGCCAGCCCGGTGGCGGCCTCTCGGGCGGTCAGCAGCAGCGTCTGTGCATCGCGCGGTCGCTCGCCGTCAAGCCTCGAGTGCTCTTGATGGACGAGCCTTGCTCGGCTCTCGACCCCACGTCGACTCGTCGTATCGAGCAGACCATCACTGAGCTTGCTTCTGAGGTCACCATCGTCATCGTGACGCACAACATGCAGCAGGCCGCCCGTGTCTCGAATAAGTGTGCGTTCTTCCTCGCTGAGGCCGGCACCCCCGGTGTCATCGTCGAGCAGGGCGACACCACGCAGATCTTTGAAAAGCCGATTGACGACCGCACGAACGACTACGTCAACGGTCGCTTCGGTTAAATCAGTCCCGCTTAAAAAGAGTCTCCCGGCCAATGCGGCCGGGAGACTCTTTTGTTAGTTCGAGGTGAGTTCGACCTTGACGGGCGTTGCGTTAGCAAACAGGTCGAGAACCGGGCAGTGTGCGTCAACGGCAGCGTGAAGCTCCTCATAACGCGCCTGAGTCTCAGGACCAGTGACGTGAATGTTCAAGCGAATTGCTCCAAAGCCGGGACGAACGCTGTCGTCAAAACCGAAGAGACCCTGCACATCCAAGTCACCTTCGGCCTTAGCTTCGATGGTGTCGATCTGAATGCCCAGACCTTGTGCGTAGAGTCGGTACACAACGATTTGGCAGGCAATCAAAGCTCCGAGAGCAATTTCAACCGGGCTGGCTGCGACATCGTCACCGGCAAGACCGGTGGGCTCGTCGATAAAGAATTCGTGCTTTCCCGCGGTGATGCGCGAAGCAACCGAGCCTTCGCCGTACCCCTTGACCAGGTAGGTGAGCTGGGCATTCTTCTTGTCGGCGTCGACGTGATTCGTCCAGAACGCGCCTGCGTTCGTCAGACGCGCAGCCCGATCTTCGTCGGTGATTGAAGGAACGATGGACTCTGCGAGTGATGTGCTCATGGGGTACTCCAAATTGTTGGGGAAGGTCGTTTCTTCACAGTAGAAAAGTTCGAAGCCTTCGGGCAAAGCCGTCTTTCTTTTGGCGAAACAGTTCGAAACCCGGCGTAACAAAGCCGTACGCTGGCACCGGAGGCTCACATGGACTCGCTCAAGCGCCACACTGATTACGGCTCTCAAGATTTCACCGAAGACACGGTCTTGGCCGACCCCTTTGACCAGTTTTCTGCCTGGCTGTCCGACGCCGAGGCCGAAGAGGTTTTCGAGCCCAACGCCATGGTTCTGGGCACGGTCGACCCCGACGGTCGCCCGAGCTCGCGCACGGTCTTACTCAAGGGCCTCAGCGTTGAAGGCTTCGAGTTTGTCACGAACTACGACTCGCGCAAGGCACTGGCGCTGGATGCCCATCCCGATGTCACCGCACTGTTCCCGTGGTACGCGCTCAAGCGCCAGGTCATCGTCTACGGGTCTGCACAGCGCCTGGGCGCTGCCGAGTCCGACGCCTACTGGAACCGCCGCCCTCAGGGCGCACAGCTCGCCTCGGCCGCCAGTCGCCAGTCGCAGCCCGTTGCCTCACGCGCTGAGCTCGACGCGGCACTCGCCGACCTTGAGACCCAGTACCCCGAAGGAGCGCCCGTTCCTCGCCCGGAAAACTGGGGAGCTTATCGAATCGTTCCGCGCGTGATCGAGTTCTGGGCGGGTCGCTCGCGTCGGTTCCACGACCGTCTCGTCTTCACTCGCTCCGCCGGCGGCTCGTGGGACATCATCCGACTGCAGCCCTAGTGGGTGGTCGCCATCGAACGGTAACGAAGGTCCGGCATCCAGCGCACAGTAAAAAGCGCGATGGCCATCGTGATGAGCAAAAAGCCGACTGAGGTTGGGATGCCCGCGCGTGAGCCGAATGTATCGATAGCCAGTCCAGCTACCGCCGAGCCGAACGCGGCACCAATGAGTTGACCGGTTCCAATCCACCCGAATGCCTCGGGCGTCTCGCTAAACGAGATGGTCGCCGAGACGGTCGAGTAGAGCAGGGCGAGAATGGGGGCAACCCCGATGCCGGCAATAAACAGCGTCACGCTCAGCCACCAAAAGTGCGGCAGTGCGGTTGCAGCTGCCATGCCCGCGATGATGACAATCAGCCGGCGACTGAGCGACCACGGGGCAATCTTGAGATGTCCTAGCGCAAGACCTCCCA
>JAHEGZ010000046.1 GCA_024644865.1 Aurantimicrobium sp. | reverse complement strand
CCGTCAAGAAGGTGGGTGGCCGCGGTGTGCCGAAGCGTATGCGGCCCCGACGGACCGGTTCCGGGAATATCAGACAGGAGCGATGCCACGAGTTGGTAAACACTGCGAACGTTGAGCCGCCCACCACGAGACCCGATAAACAGAGCGACTGTTTCTGGGCGCCCTTCAACCTGTTTCACAAGAACAGGACGAGCCTTGACCAGGTAATCGGTGAGGGCAGCGGCTGCCGGCGCTCCAAAGGGAACGACGCGTTGCTTATTGCCTTTTCCTGTGACGAGCGCGGTCAGCCGATCGAGGTCGATTCCGTCAATGTCGAGGCCGACAAGCTCCGAGACACGCATGCCCGAAGCGTAGAGAAGCTCGATCACTGCGAGGTCGCGCATCTCCCCCGGGCCGCCTATCGCCACGCGGGCAGCGAGCGCGCTAAAGATTGAGTCGAGCGAAGTTTCGGTCACAACCCGCGGCAGGCTCTTCTCGGGCTTGGGCGACTTGAGGCGCACGCCCGGGTCAACGGCAACAAAGCCCATGCGTCGTAGCCAACTGGTGAACGCCCGAGCGCTCGCGGCTCGTCGTGAAAGTGATGATTTGGCGAGACCTTGCTCGGTGGCCTTCCAGAGCCAGTCACGAAGATCATCTAGCTCGATGCGATTGCACTCGTCAATTGACCTCGACGCCAGAAACTCCGTCAAAGAGCTGAGGTCGGAGCGATAGGCCTTGCTCGTGTTGGGCGAGAATCCTCGCTCTGTGGCCAACGATGACACGAAGTCATCAACGGCTCGAGCGATAAGCATGCCTCAAGGCTACGACGAACTCTTTCGCCAGGCTCCGTTTCTTTCAGATACTGCGTTGTGCAGGCTGAGCAGCCCCAAAACAGCCAGGGTCTCGGACAACGACAGACCCGACGTAACCGCGAGCGTTTCGGTGGGTCGGAACACGCGACTCGAAAGCGCATCCATAACTCGAATCGCAAACGGGTGAACGGATTCAACCAGAGAAGACGTGACGTCACTCGAAATCGCTGCTGGCTCAAAGAGCTCGGTGATCTCTGATGCAGTGGTGATGCACACCGCGGGCGTCTCTCGCAGCAACCGGTGACACCCTGCCGAGGAAGCGCTCGTGACGGGGCCCGGAATCACGCCAACCGGCCGGCCAAGTTCGAGCGCGTGGTGCGCCGTGTTGAGAGATCCTGAGCGCCATCCGGCTTCGACAACCACGGTGGCTTGCGAAACAGCGGCAATGAGGCGATTGCGTTGAAGGAAACGCCATTTGGTTGGGGCAAACCCGCAGGGCAACTCAGTAAGAACGGCCCCCACATCAATGATTCGCCTCAGCAGGGCGTCATGTCCGCTGGGATAGAGGCGATCAACGCCTCCGGCAAGGATTGCCACGGTTGTTCCTTCGGCAGCGAGTGCTGCGCGGTGCGCCATGCCGTCGATGCCGTACGCGCCACCCGAGACAATCGTCAAAGCTCGGTCACAGAGCCCCTCAACAAGCTCCATGGTCACATGCTCACCGTATCCAGTGGATGCTCGAGCGCCGACCACTGAAACCGATCGGTCAAGTCCTCTGAGCGACTGTGCACTACCTCTGAGCCACAGGGCGACCGGACCGTGGTCGCCAAGGTCGGACAGCGCTTGAGGCCAGAGCGTATGGGTCGGCAGGACCAGATGCGCGCCCACACGCTGGGCTCGAGCCAGATGCGCCAGCGACTCTTTCTCACTCAAGCGTGGCTTCCACCGCTCGAGAGCCTCGGCGATTGCCTCCCGCGATAAATCGTCATTTTCGAATTCAAAAGCCGAGTCGGAATCTCGCAAACTCGCAACAATTTGATCGGAGGAAGCCCCGTCAATAATCAGAGACAGTGCGTGCCAGGGCCCGAGCAAGCGGCTAACCACTCCCACCATGGCGTCACCTGGCTCCCCCAAACCACTCCACGTTGCCCGAGCAAAGGAGTCGAGCACATCGAGGTCGTCGCCCGGGGGTTCCAGGATGACGGCACTTAAACTGTTCCGAATTCGGGTCGCGAGCGAAGAGTTGAATGCAGTGGAATCGGTCATTTGCTCTCTTTTCTCAGTAAAAGCGCGCGACCAATGTGATCGAGCGTGGGTGTGCCGGTCTCAGAGTTGCCCACTGCGTCAATGTCGGCCAGCGTCCAGGCCAATCGAAGCGCACGGTCATAACCACGCATGGTGATCAGACCGGATTCCAGCCCTTTATCGAGTGGCCGAAGAGCACTCGCGGCTGGCGAGAACTCGGGCCGTCGCAGCACCGAACCGGGCACAATCGAGTTGAGAGTGTATCCACCGGCTCGCCAGCGCTCAGCGGCAAGCTGCCGTGCTGCGAGAACCAGTTCGCGCGCTTCTGAACTGCTTATGGTCGGTGTCGCCATGTGGCGAGCGACCTTGGTTAGTCTCCCGACCGAGACGTTAATGTCTATGCGATCTCGAAGCGGACCCGAGAGTCGCGCAAGGTATCGACGCCTCACATCCACCGCGCAAGTGCACTCCTCACCGCGAACGCCGTAGTTTCCGCACGGGCAGGGGTTGGATGCCAACACAAGCAGGAAAGAGGCGGGAAAAGTTGCGGATTGCGTGGCTCGGTGAACGGTGATGGTGCCAGTTTCGAGAGGCTGCCGGAGGGCATCCAAGGCAACGCGCGAGAATTCGGGAGCCTCGTCGAGAAACAGGACACCTCTATTTGCGCGCGAGATCGCGCCGGGTTTGATAACTCCCGAGCCACCGCCAATCAAGGAAACGGGAGTGGCCGTGTGATGGGGCGTCTCGAGCGGAGGTCGGGTTGGTAAGTGCGCGAATCCCCCCTCTCGGGTGAGCGAGTTGACGCAGGCGACTTCGAGAGCCTCCCTTGGCGATAGCTCGGGCAAAATCGACGCCAAGCGGGAAGCAAGCATCGTTTTACCCGAGCCTGGTGGACCCAGAAGTGAAATGTGATGCCCGCCTGCAGCAGCGACCAAAAGTGCCTCAACAGCGTGCGCTTGACCGAGCACATCGGAAAGATCTGCCGACCCCCCGCCGGCGCTCTGCTCTGTGCTCGAGTGAGGAATAGGTGTTTCCAGAGTGACAACATGGTGCTCTTCGAGTTTCGCACCGTGCCAGATTGCGGCCGCGCGAAGCGAAGCGACCCCAACACAACGAATGCCCTGCACCATCTGAGCCTCGGCAAGGTTGGCTTGGGGAACAACGACGGTTTGCGCACCGGCTTTGAGTGCTCCCAAGACGGCAGGCAAAACGCCCCGACTTGGTCGCAAACGGCCATCAAGTGCTAATTCGCCGATGTGTACGGTCTGAGAGACCGACTCCAACGGAACTTGGCGAGTAGCGGCAAGCGCCGCCATCGCAATACCCAGATCGAAGGCAGAACCAGCCTTGGGCAGGTCCGCCGGGGACAGGTTAACCGTCACTCGCTGGGCGGGCATCTCAAGCCCGGAGTTCACAATTGCTGAGCGAACTCGGTCTGTTGCTTCGGCCAGAGATCGATCGGGCAGACCCACGACTGCAAATCTTGGCAATCCACTTGCTACATCGGCCTCAATGTCGACTCGAACGCCGTCAAGACCAATGAGCGCAACTGCGCCCGTTCGCCCGATGCTCACGCAAACACCCCCGCGAGGTGCTCAACCGTGAATGGTTCGTGGGCCGGCATGACGACGGCAACCGCGTCAATGCGCATTGCCCCCGAAACACTCGGATGCGCCTGGCACCACGCCATAGCCAGTCGCCGCAACCGCGCAAGTTTGCTCAGCGTGATCGACTCGAGTGGATGCCCGAACTGTAGGCTCGATCGCGTTTTAACCTCGACGAAAATGAGCCAATGCTCGCGCCGGGCAACGATGTCGATCTCACCCCGTGCGCAGCGCCAATTTCGCTCGAGAATCTGATGACCCGACTCAGCTAAAAATCGTGCGGCGATGTCTTCGCCGCGACGGCCGAGCCTGCCTCGTGCCGTGTCTCCACCGGGTTGCGCCATGGAAGCGAGACTCGCAGGTGCACCGAAGCGCTGGTGACCAGACGATTGGGTGTGTGAATGACGCTCTCACCACAGCCACCGGGGAGAACTACTCGTTGAGTTCGAGTTCCTTCGGAAGTTCAAACTCCTTGGAGGCAAGCTCCTCGACGTTGACGTCTTTGAAAGTGAGAACGCGAACGCTTTTGACAAAGCGATCGGAGCGATAGACATCCCACACCCACACGTCAGACATGGTCAGCTCGAAGTAAAAGTCCGTCTCTGCGTCGATACGCGTGAGTTGAACCTCGTTGGCGAGGTAGAAGCGTCGCTCGGTCTCAACCACGTACTTGAACTGAACCACGACATCGCGGTACTCGCGGTAGAGCGCCAGTTCTGCTTCGCGGTCGTAGTCGTCGAATTCTTCATCATCCATGATGGTTTCAGTCTACTTCTTGACCCACGTCACACGGTGGTGACGAGTCGGCCCCCGGTCTGCCAGCAGACGCATGTGCTCGGCAGACCCGTACCCCTTATTGGATGCCCACCCGAACTCTTCGAACCCCACCGCCAGCTCGGCCATGAGGGCGTCGCGCTCGACCTTTGCGGCTACCGAGGCAGCGGCCACGCTCGCACAATTCTGATCAGCTTTAACTGCCGTTGTGATGGGCAACGGGCTCGCCAGAGCAGGGCTGAGCCAATCGTGCGAGCCATCGAGAATGAGGTGCGCCGACCCGACGTCGACCCCGGCCTCAAATAGGGAGGCGAGTGCGCGTTTTCCGGCTAACCCCAAGCTGAAGGTAATTCCAAACTGGTCAATCTCTTGAGGGCTGGCAGCACCAACCGCGATAACTCCCCACGAGCGCACGAGCGGGTCTAAGGCTACGCGCTTCTTTTCGCTGACCAGCTTGGAGTCGCGCAGTCCCGGCGGAAAATCAGAGACCCCCGGAGTAATGGCACACGCACCCACCATCACGGGGCCAGCCATGGCCCCGCGCCCGACCTCATCCAGACCGATGACAACAGCTGAGCCGGCAGCAAAGAGAGCGAATTCGCGATCAAGCGTTGGCTCTACGGGCATGGCGGTAACGCGCTAGCGAGAACCGACGTGAGGAACCGTGTCGGCCGCCGGGTCGACCGTGACCTTGGGCACGTCTGCAAATGAGTCAGAGTAGTTGCTCAACCACTCCCAGTGGCTAATCGGCCAACTGAGCACAAACGCTCGACCCACGACGTCGCTCGTCGCGACGAATCCATGACCGGGCTTGTCAGTGTTGAAGCGCGAGTCTTTCGAGTTGTAGCGGTTGTCGCCCATGACCCACAGCGACTTCGCCGGAACAGTCACCGAGAAGTCAACCTCGGATGCGCGCTTCACACCTTCAGGCAAAGTGATGTAGGGCTCGTTGATGGCAACACCGTTGATCGTGATTTTGCCCTCGGGAGTACAGCACTTGACCGTGTCTCCGGGCAATCCGATGACGCGCTTAATCAGGTGCTGATCATTATCAGGCGAGCTCAATCCAACGAGTGACATAACCCAGTCAACGGCCTCGCCGATTGGCCCCTTGGACGCGTGCGGGGATGCGGTCAGCCATCCGCCAGGGTCTTTGAACACGATAATGTCGCCGTGTTGCACCGGCATGATGTCGGGCACGAGCTCATTGACGATGACTCGGTCGTCGATCATGAGTGTCTGTTCCATCGAAGCCGACGGAATGAAGAACGAGCGCACCAAGAAGGTCTTGACCACGAACGAAACAAGA
Organism: Aurantimicrobium sp.; assembly: GCA_024644865.1. GTDB lineage: Bacteria > Actinomycetota > Actinomycetes > Actinomycetales > Microbacteriaceae > CAIOLM01. The sequence continues at coordinate 10,361 of JAHEGZ010000046.1, read as the reverse complement.
ATGGCGATGGCAAGAATGACCACGACGTCACGCACGAACCACAGGAACGACTGAAGCGCCGATTTAGGCCGTTTCTTGGGGCGACGACGGCTGCCGTTTCTGGGACGGGCGTCAGCGCTCGACTCGTCGCTCGAGACTGAAGCGCCGAGTGGTTCGGGCTCAGCCGCAGAAAGGTCAGACACCCAAGCTCCAGTCAGACGAGAAACGTTGTTGCCATTCTAGGAGCGCCAACCTTGGTAAACGCCTGTTAACGAGAAGTGTCCCGGCGGAAACCACCGGGACACTTCGCAAGAATCGCGATTTAGGCGTCGCGCTTCTCTTTGATCTTGGCCTTCTTGCCGCGCAGGTCGCGCAGGTAGTAGAGCTTGGCACGACGAACGTCACCGCGGGTGACGAGTTCGATGTGATCGATAACGGGCGAGTGCACGGGGAACGTGCGCTCAACACCAACCTGGAAGCTGACCTTACGAACGGTGAACGTCTCACGAACGCCCTCACCCGAACGGCCGATAACGACTCCCTGGAAAACCTGGATACGCGAGCGGTTGCCCTCAATGATGTTTACGTGAACCTTGACATTGTCACCGGTGCGGAACTCGGGAATGTCGGAACGGAGGCTCGCTGCGTCTACTGCGTCGAGAATGTGCATTTCATTTTCACAATCTGTATCCGCTGCAGGTCGAACACGGTTTAGGTGTTTTGATCGAGTGCGTACCTCTGCGCGTAAATCGAACAACCCCCTGCAGCAGGGTTCGTGCGCGGTACAACTTTTCTATTCTGCCACGGATGCACATCCGCAACAAACTCGGCCAGCTTTGGCTACTCGGGCATCAGGTCGGGGCGAATAGCTTTGGTGCGCTCCACCTGCTGTTCGCGACGCCAGGCAGCAATCGCGCCGTGGTTGCCCGAGCGCAATACCTCGGGAACCTCAAGCTCACGCCACACCTGCGGCTTGGTGTAACTCGGGTACTCGAGAAGGCCGTCTTCGTGGCTTTCTTCAATGAGCGATTCGGGGTTACCAACCATGCCGGGAATCAGGCGAGTAATGGCCTCGATGAACGCCATCGTCGCTACTTCACCCCCGTTGAGAACGTAGTCGCCCAGTGAGAGCGGGCGAACCCGGATGCGCGAGCCATAGTGATCCAGAACCCGCTGGTCAATGCCCTCGTAGCGACCGCAGGCGAAAACGAGGTGCTCCTCTCGAGCCAGCTCCCGCGCGATTGCCTGGGTGAACGGTTCTCCAGCCGGTGATGGCACCACGAGCACCGCGGATGTCTTGTCGCCGACAATCGAGTCGAGTGCCTCGCCCCAGGGCTCGGGCTTCATAACCATGCCGGCACCGCCGCCGTAGGGGCTGTCGTCGACCGTGCGGTGCACGTCGTAGGTGAAGTCGCGCAGGTCGGTCACGTTCGTAGTGACGAGACCCTTCTGACGGGCCTTGCCGACGAGCGAAACATCGAGAACTGAGAAGAACTCGGGAAAGATGCTGACGATGTCGATGCGCATGAGCAACCTGGTCTGGATAGGGCCTGTGGCCTACTCGACCGACGAACTTTCATCGTCGTCGGCAATCTCTTCGAAGAGACCGCCGGGAGGTGTAATTGTGATGACGCGCTTCTCGGCATCAACGGCAGGAACGAGGGCCGTAACGAAGGGGAGCATCACATCTCCCTTGGCGGTCGAGATAACCAGCAGGTCTTGTGCGGGCATGTGCTCGACCCGAATGACCTTGCCGACCTTGACGCCGTCGCGCTCTACCGACATGCCTACGAGCTGATGGTCGTACCAAGCGTCGGGCTCGGTCGACCTTTCGCCCTCGACGTCAATCCAGAGAATGGCCTTGATCAGGGCCTCGGCCGCAGTGCGGTCGGGCACGCCAACGAAGAAGGCGACCGGATGCTCGTTGTACCAGCGCAGCTCGGCGAGCTCGAGTGTCTTGCCGAACCAGGGCGACTCTTCGGGCACCTGCAGCGTGAAAACGGCGCCAGGAACAAAGCGTTTATCTGGCTCATCGGTGTAGAGCTCGACCTTGATGGCACCTTTGAGACCGTGAGCTTTTGTCAACCGACCGACGCGCAATTGCGTCTCGCGGGACGGCTCCCCCGGCTTAGGCATCGGTGTCGACGACGTCGACACGAACGTTGCGGCCATCCGCCAGCGCATTGACGACAGTGCGGATGGACTTGGCGGTGCGACCAGCACGGCCAATCACACGGCCGAGGTCCTCGGGGTTCACACGAACCTCAAGGACCTCACCGCGTGAGTTGGATCGCGCGACAACCTTCACGTCGTCGGGGTGATCAACGATTCCCTTGACGAGGTGGGTCAGTGCGGCATCCAACATGGTTGTGCTTCGAATTACTTGGCGTCTTCTTCAGCGGCTACTTCTTCAGCAGCGGCCTCAGCGACGATCTCTTCGACGATCTCTTCGACGATTGCTTCAGCAATGGCCTCTTCGACGATCTCTTCGGCCACAGCCTCGCCGATTGACTCTTCGACAGCGGCCTCGACAGCGGCCTCGACAGCGGCCTCTTCGACCTTGACTGCTTTTTCGACCTTGGGGCGAAGAACGGGCTTCTTCTTGGTGTCGATCTCAAAGACCGGCTTGGCCTCCTTGACCTGAACGGTGCTCTTGGCACCCTTCTCACCCTTGAAAGTGCCCCAGTCGCCGGTCAGCTTGAGGATAGCCGTGACCTGCTCGGTCGGCTGGGCGCCAACTCCGAGCCAGTACTGAGCGCGCTCAGAGTTGACCTCGATGAACGAGGGGTTTTCGGTCGGGATGTAACGACCGATTTCTTCGATGACACGACCGTCGCGGTGCGTACGCGAGTCAGCGACGACGATGCGGTAGTGCGGCGCACGGATTTTTCCGAGGCGCTTAAGGCGGATCTTGACAGCCACAATTCTCCTGTGAACGTTAGTTGGAACGAACTGGTGCCGTGAGCGTGGGGGCACACTCGGCGAAAGCTCTAGGGTTTCGGACATCGCATCTGATTAGAGGGTCGGATGCGCACCGAACACAAGGCTCTAGTCTGCCAGATGGCAGGCCTATTGCGCCAATCGACCCGTGGACCGCCGATTACGGCGCGACGCGACCGTGTTGATTGAATGCGTCGAAGGTAAGCGGCATGAGCTTGGCCCAGAAATCTTCCATCTTCTCAGCGACCATCTCGATCTCGCGCTGCGGGAACGAGGGGAAGTGAGTGCCGTCGCGCTTGGTACGGAGGCTCAGGAAGTTCATGAGCGAACGAGCGTTCATCGTGACGTACATCGACGAGTAGGTCGCAACCGGAAGAACGCCTCGAGCGACCTCCCGCGCGACACCAGCGGCGAGCATGTCTTCGTACTTCTCGTAAGCAAATGTCACAGCAGCCTTGGTCGCCTCGACGGTGAGCTCAGTCTGCTCGGGAGTACCGGCGACGAAGTCGTAGGCGCCGGGCTTGCCAATTTGAACGAGGTTGCGGTCAGCGCCAGGAACATAAAACACGGGGCGGAGTTCCCGGTAACGACCCGACTCTTCATTGTAGGAAGCGATGCGGTGACGCATGAACTCGCGGAACACAAAAATCGGGGCCTGAACATAGAACGTCATCGAGTTGTGCTCGAAAGGCGAGCCGTGGCGATCACGCATGAGGTAGTTGATGAGGCCGCGATCGCGCTTCTCATTTTCGGCTGTGATCTCGGTCTCAGACATACTCGACTCGAGCGTCTGCTCGCCCAGGGTAGAAACTCGGGCGGCAAAGAGTACGTCTGCATCGCTGGCGTTCGAGCGCACAAGTTCAACAGTTACATCGGAACGGAATTCAATTTCAGCCACGAGACTAAACACTACCCGGCAGAGGACATCCCGCCGACCGTAACGCACCGTCACAGTCAGGATTTGTGACGCTTTTCGCCGTAATCTCAAAGAGTTATGGATCCCCTCGTCGTCGCTCTCGTATTGGTCGGACTGGTAGCCCTCGCTACCGTTATCGGCCTCGTTGTGCGTGGGCGCGAGGGCCGGGTTCGCGAGGTTCACGACTTTCGTCGTGTTATCCCGGCCGAACTCGATACCCCCGAACACTTTGGCATCAGCGCAACGCTGGTTCAGTTCTCAACGGAAATGTGTGCGAAGTGCCCTGCCACGCGCGAATTATTGAGCAAGACGGCACTCGAGCACGCCGGTGTGCGTCACATCGATGTCGACGTGACGCACCGCCCCGATATTGCCAACAGCTTCAACATCATGCAGACACCCACCACGCTGGTGCTCGACTCCAGTGGTGCAATTGCTGCTCGTATTGGTGGAGCACCTCGTCCCGACGCACTCATCCAAGCCCTCAACATTGCACAAAGGAAAGAACATGACCTCTACGTCATCTAACGCGCAGTCATCTAACTCGCAGTCATCTAGCCCATTGGCCGCAAAGCCCGGGCAGCCCGGCATCGACCCCCGCGGACCGCGCTTTGGAGCGACTATCACCGTCGTGCTGCTTGCCATCGACGTCTTTCTCGGCCTCACCGGGGTTTCGACGACTTCGGGTACGACCCTGGCGCAGCGCGCGACAGACCCGGCGTTCATCCTGCTGGTGATTCTCACCTTGATTTTCGCGTGGGGCGCATTCGCTGGAATTCAGCGTCATCCCTACGGCGCAATCTTCAAGAGGTTCATTCGCCCGAACCTGTCAGCCCCGAGCGAGCTTGAAGACCCCAAGCCGCCGACATTCGCTCAGCTGATTGGCTTCATTGTTACCGGCGTCGGTGTCGTTCTTGCGCTTGTCGGAGTTCCTTACGGACTCGTCGTGGCAGCAGCCTTCGCTTTCGTCGCCGCGTTCTTGAACTCGGTGTTTGCTTACTGCCTCGGATGCCAGATCTACGTGCTTTTGGTGCGTGCCGGTATTCTCGGACGCAAGGCTGCCTAACCAGAGAGCCACATTCTTGAGTGAACGCGGAGGAGACAGATGAGTCACGTCCGCGTTCTCATAGCTGGTGGCACCGGCACCATCGGCACGGCCGTAGTAACGCAGCTGCGCGCATCCGGTCACGACGTTCACCTGCTCTCGCGTTCGGCGAGCGCAGACCCGCTGGTTCACCTCTGGTCTCCCGGCGCTGAACCGCTCGACTTGGATGCCCTTGGCAGGTTCGACGCCATCATCAACCTGTCGGGCACCACTGTGGCCCAGTTGCCGTGGACAGCCAAAGTCAAAGCGGGAATCTACAACTCGCGTGTGGACTCCACGAAGACCATCGTCGATGCCATTTCACGAGCAACACACAAACCCGCCGCACTGCTCAATGCCTCTGCGGTGGGAATATACGGCGAGCGCGGCGATGAAGCGCTGACGGAAGACTCTGCCGCCGGCGCCGGATTCCTGGCCAGCGTCTGCTCACAGTGGGAGGCTGCAGCCTTCGAGACTCCCGCAGAGGTGCGCGTCGTCACCCTGCGCACCGGATTGGTACTCGGTCACAAGGGTGCGCTGACTCCCCTGCGCCTGCTCACGAACGCATTTATTTCTGGCCCGCTGGCCGGAGGCAAAGCGTGGTGGCCGTGGATCAGTCTGAACGATGAAGCGCGAGCGATCATCCACCTGCTTACCTCGAAAGTTTCAGGGCCGGTAAACCTTGTCGGTCCGAAACCAGCGACGGCAGGAACGCTTATGCGCACCCTGGCGATTTTGCTCAAGCGCCCGTACTGGATTCCCGTCCCCCGCTTCGCGCTCAACCTGCTCTTGGGCGAGGGCGGTCGAGAGGTCCTGCTCTCAAGTCAGAAGATTTCACCCACCGTCCTGGAGGCAGACGGCTTCGTGTTTGAGCAACCCACGGTGAGTCAAGCACTCAACGCAGCCTTGCGCGACTAACGAGCCGACTCACACTCATTCAGCTAGGGAACGAGGACAGCTCGCCCACGCAAGGTCCCGGCGTGCAAACGCTCGTAGGCCAGAGCGCCCTCGTCAAGCGTGAACGCTTCGTGCTCGACCTTGATCTGACCGCGACGGGCCATTTCGACAACCTCGACGAGCTCGGGCAGCGCACCCCAGTACGGCCCGCGGAAGTTGACATCGAACGGAAGCCCCTCAAAACCAATGGGAAGCACACCGTTGCCGATGCCGATGAGCTGCACGTCACCTCCAGGAGCCACCAGCTGTGGCATGAGTTCGATGGTCGGCTGCATACCGACGAAATCGAGCACCACGTTTGCACCAACTCCCCCGGTTAGGTCTTTGACCGCAGGCACAGCATCATCATTCGAGTCAAAGGCGTAATCGGCGCCCATCTCCTGCGCGAAAGCGCGCTTTTCTGCGCTGATGTCGAGAGCGATAACAGTCGCGCCGGTGATGGCCTTCAAAATTTGAATGGCCATGTGCCCCAGACCACCGGCACCAATGACGACGACAGTGGAGCCGGCACCCAACTTTGGCAGGGATGTCTTAATCGCGTGATACGGAGTGAGTGCGGCATCCGTGAGCGAAACGCTCGCGACGGGGTCGAGATCGCCCAACTGAACGAGGTGACGAGTGGAGTCGACAATCATGTACTCCGCCATTGCTCCGGGCGAGCCCAATCCGGGAGGAGCAATCTTCTCCCGAACAGCGACCGGACAGAGCATCTCGTCGCCCTTGAGGCAGTAGCTGCACCGGCCACATCCCCAGGGGCCGTAGACCAGCACCGAATCACCCACCGCGACACCGCTTGCGCCCTCTCCGAGCTCTGCAACGACGCCCGCACCCTCGTGACCGAGGATGAACGGAACTGGCCAGCGAGACATCACAACTTCTTCGGGAAGGCTCATGATGAACTCGTCGGAGTGACATACACCGGCAGCGCTAACCTTCAGCAGAACCTGACCGGGGCCAGGAGAAGGTTTCGGCACCTCGACGATGCGCGGTGGCTCGCCTACGGTCACGTACTGCAGAGATTTCATCATTTCGCTCATGCTTCCATGATGAAACCAAAACTCTTTCGCTTCATTGTCGTCAGGCGCACGAGAATGCGATTCCAACGCGGGACAGAAACTAGAGCGTGATTGGAGTGAAGTCTCCGTCAGAAATTGTCAGCTGGCGCGGTGCCCCGGAAGAGAAGTCAGTCTGACTCAAATCGACGACGACCGGGGTTGGGTTTGTTTGAACGCGAACGATGTATCGTCTCGCGTTCAGGCTCGAGATTGAAACCCAGGTGGTCTGGTCGTTTTGCGGTCGCCCACCTACGCCCGTGCCTTTCATTGCGCCCTCGGGGATGTCGAAATTGTTGAGCGTGTGCAGGACCGTCATCTCCTGGCCTCGCGCGTCAGCTGCCGGCAAGACATCTCGAACATATGTGGCTGCAGAAACGAATCGGGATACGCTGCTGCCGTCTCCGGGAACACCAAAGCGTCCCGATCCCTGCGAAAGTGGGCCGAAAGACACGTCACCGATGGCTGTGGGATCAGGGTTCATCGCGTGAATTCCGGGCAGGTATTGGCGCAGGTTGTTGTAGTGCCAATCCAAGTAAGGAGCGTTTGTAGCGACGCCAATGGGATTTGGGCGGTGTTTTTGTTCGCCGTTTTCAAACTGAATGACACCCGAGTCGCCCGTCGAATCGTGCAAGACCAAGTGGATGGGTGGCACGCCACCGATGGTCGGCTGATCCGGCCCCCAGACGGTGAGTTCGCCAACCCGCGCAAAAGCCTCTTGAACACTCGAGCAGGTGCTCAACACGAAATTGCAGATGTCCATGTTCGAAATGACACGGTCTGAAGCTTTGCCGGTGGGATCTTCGTAGGATGCAAAACCGGGCATGTACAAAACACCTGCGTACAGCCCTGCTTCATTCATTCCATCGGTCAAGTACTGGGGATTGCCGATGGCGTCCATTCCCACAACGCCCAATTTTGTGGTCCATGAAAAGCCAGGGCCGTCGGGCGCGGTCGACGTGAACTCAACTCCGCGAGGAATCGCCGTAATCATGGCGCCCATCATGTCGGGAAACTCCATCGAGCGACCGATGCAAACACTGCCATCGACGGCGGTCATTCTAAAACTTGTGCACATAGGCACACTCTAGCTTTAGTCAGCTAGAGAGAGGCGATGCAGTCGAATCGCCTCACGGATTGCCGCTCGAGCACGTCGACGGTCACCGCTGGCGTCGTAGGCCAGCCCAAGACGGAAGCGGGCACGCCAGTCGCTGGGTGCCGCATCCACCGCCGCCGCATAAGCGGGAAACTCGAGGTCAGCTGCCTCACGCACGGTTCGACCGCTGGGGCGATGGGGCAGGTTGTCGACCGGCAGGCCGCCCTCAGCTTCAAGGATGCGCGTCAAGGCCGCGCTTCGAATGCCAAAAAGCAGCTCGCGCACGAGTGCCCACGCCGCGATGCCCGGCAAAATGAAGAGTGCCACGGCCATGGCCATGCCCACGGGGCTGTTCGTTGCCCACAGCACGACACCGATGTTGACCGTGAACAGCAGGTACAGCACCAAGAGGGCTGAGATAGAAATCACCCCGATGATGGTGCGCACTCGAGTCGACTTCACGCGGTGGCCAGCTGACTAGAGGCTGATGACGCGGTCGAGACCGATTGTCAGACCCTTGTGGGTGCGCAGTGCGCGAAGGGCAGCCATAATTCCGGCCTCGTAGGAGCGGTTCGAGAAAGTGGTATGGGTGACCGTAACCGTCTCGCCGACACCGCCAAAGATGACGTCTTGTTTGGCGACCACGCCCTCCATGCGAAGACTGTGCACCGGAACACCAGAAACCAGTTGGCCGCGCGCACGCTGGTCGGCGTGGGGCGCCTGTATATCGTTGTCACGCGCGCCGGCGATCGCTTCTGCCGTACTGACAGCCGTGCCCGAGGGCGAGTCGACTTTGTGCACGCCGTGGGTTTCGATGATTTCGATCGAGTCGAAGTGCTTAGCCGCGACCGTAGCCAGGTGAGTAGACAGTGCCGCACCCAACGAAAAATTCGAGATGAAAACAACGTTCACGTCGGGGTGTGACTCGATGAACGGGCGCTGCTTTTCGATGCGCTCAGCCGACCAGCCGGAGGTGCCGATCATGATGTGCTTACCGTTCTCGACGGCGTACTCAAGCACGAGCTTGCTCACCGAAGGAAGCGACACGTCGACGACAAACTCGGCAGGCAACATCTCAGAAAGGTCAGACTGCGAACCCAGCTCAGCAACGAGCTCAAAGTCGTCAGACTCGTTGATCAAGCGGCACACGAGCGAGCCAATTTTGCCAGACGCACCGACAACAGCAACGGAAGTTTTCACGGGTTTAGCCTAGACCGAATATGGCTCGGGCAGGCCGGTGCGCAGGTCGACCGAGAGGTGACCGAGGTCATTATGAGCGACGAGCGCCCAGGGGCGGCCCGGCTTCTGCTGCAAGACGGTGATGCCACAGTTGGCCTGGTTCAGAGTCACCCACTTGTACGCGGGTGCATCGAGAACCTCGCGCACGAACCATCCGATGACTGCGTTGTGGGTAACCAGGAGGTCGGTCTGGCCGCGTTTGCCGCGCGCGAGGAACTCGGCGACGGCATCCGACATCTGGGCACTGCCGGCTTCAATCTCGTCGGCCGATACCGACTTGAAGAATGGGGTGAATGCCTCGGGGGTCTCGGGGAACTTTCCGGTCGGCACGCAGTCCATGAGAAGAGCCGACGGCTCGGGAGTGACGTGAGGAAAGTTCGGGCTCAGAACGCGCACGGTGTCCCAGGCTCGCTCGAGCGGAGAGTGCCACACGTTGTCTATGTGCAGACCCGCCAAACGCTGGCCGAGAGCCTCCGCCTGGGCGAGACCACGCGGTGACAGTGGGCCGTCGATGACGCCGTGTTCGGCATCAAGCTGCTCACCGTGGCGAACGAGTAGGAGTGTGTGTGGCATGAGCTAGCGACCCTCCCCGATCGCGCCAAGGGCGGATGCATCTGCCTTTCCGACAGACACAACGGAAAGCGCTCCGCCGGCGATGACGGCAGCGAGTGATTGTACGTCGGCGGTGGTGACCGCCTCAAGCATCGAGATACTCAGGTCGTAGTCGTAAAACTCACCCAGACCGATCTCAGCGCGGCCCAGACGCGACATGCGAGTGTCGGTGTCTTCCAGTGCCAGAGCTGAAGACCCGGCTATCTGACCTTTGACGCGACGCAACTCTTGTTCGGTCACTCCCTCGGTGGCGACTTTCTCAAGCTCACCAATCATGACGCGAGCAACCTCGGGAGCATTCTTGGGAGATGCGCCTGCAAACATGCCGAAAACACCCGCATCGGAATAGGCCGACGAGAACGAATAGACCGAGTACGCCAGACCACGTTTTTCGCGCACCTCTTGGAAGAGTCGGCTCGACATGCCTCCGCCGAGCATGGCATTCATGGCAGCCATAACCGGTCGGCGCTCATCCGAAATCACCAG
>JAHEGZ010000080.1 GCA_024644865.1 Aurantimicrobium sp. | reverse complement strand
CCCTCGAAGGTGCGGCCCAGACCGTAGCCCTTAATCGTGTGGGCCAGGATAACCGTCGGCTGACCCTTGTGCTCGGAGGCAGCCTTGAACGCGGCGTACACCTTGCGGTAGTCGTGGCCTCCACGCTTGAGACCCCAGATCTCGTCGTCGGTGTAGTTCTCGACGAGCTTGAGTGCGCGCGGGTCGCGGGCGAAGAAGTTCTCTCGAACGAACGCACCGTCTTCGGTCTTGAACGTCTGGAAGTCACCGTCCGGTGTGTTGTTCATGAGGGTGCGCAGAGCGCCGTCGGTGTCGCGGGCTAGGAGGTCGTCCCACTCTCGACCCCAAATGACCTTGATGACGTTCCACCCGGCGCCACGGAAGAAGCTCTCGAGCTCCTGAATAATCTTGCCGTTTCCGCGAACCGGCCCGTCGAGACGCTGCAGGTTGCAGTTGATGACGAAGTTGAGGTTGTCGAGGCCCTCGTTGGCAGCTACCTGGAGTTGTCCGCGGCTTTCAACCTCATCCATCTCGCCGTCACCGAGAAAGGCCCAGACCTGCTGGTCGCTGGCATCCTTGATGCCCCGGTTGGTCAGGTAGCGGTTGAGCTGCGCCTGGTAGATGGCGTTGATTGGTCCCAGGCCCATCGAGACTGTCGGGAACTGCCAAAAGTCGGGCATGAGACGTGGGTGCGGGTACGACGAGAGTCCACCGGCGAAGTGTGACTTCTCCTGACGGAAGCCGTCGAGCTGATCTTCGTTGAGGCGACCCTCAACAAATGCTCGCGCGTACGGCCCGGGAGATGCGTGGCCTTGAATAAAAATTTGGTCTCCGCCGCCGGGGTGGTCCTGGCCGCGGAAAAAGTGGTTGAAACCAACCTCGTAGAGGCTGGCCGACGAAGCGTAGGTCGAGATGTGACCGCCAACACCAATGCCGGGACGCTGCGCGCGGTGAACCAACACGGCCGCGTTCCAGCGGAGCCAGCTTCGGTACTCACGTTCAATTGACTCGTCACCGGGGAATTCGGGCTCGTTCTCGGGAGCAATGGTGTTGATGTAGTCAGTGGTGGGCACCATGGGCACGCCGAGGTGCAGCTCCTTTGAGCGACGCAGCAGGCTGAGCATGATCTCGCGACCACGTTCGTGGCCACGAGCGTCGACTACGGCGTCAAGAGACTCCGTCCATTCAGCTGTTTCCTGAGGGTCAACGTCATGGTTGGTGACGGAGTACGGATCTTGGTCGTTAACTGTCAACGTGTCTCTGCGCTTTCTGGCGGGACCGGTAGGCCCTCACGAAGGAAGGGGGGGAAAGAGTGTGCAGTCGGGTTTCGATGCGACGCTCAAAAATCCACTTTACTGTGCGTAGGATGAGGCACACGCCTCATTCCATAGGAGAAAATTTATGAGCCTCGCAGTTGGCACAGTCGCCCCCGATTTCTCACTCAAAAACCAGTTTGGTGAAACCGTAACCCTTTCGCAGTTCAAGGGAGTTAAGCCTGTTGTTTTGGTGTTCTTCCCCTTGGCTTTCAGCGGAATTTGCACCGGCGAACTCTGCGAGTTGCGCGACAACCTCAAGGCCTTTGAGGCCGACGGCATCGAACTCATCGGAATTTCGGTTGACTCACACTTCGCTCTGCGCGCCTGGGGCGACCAGGAGAAGTACACCTTCTCGTTGCTGTCAGATTTTTGGCCTCACGGTGCCGTTGCTTCGCAATATGGAGTATTCGTCGAAGAAGCGGGAATCGCCAACCGAGGAACTTTCGTCATCAATCGTGATGGCACCGTTGCCGCAAGCATCGTCACGGCGCCCGGTCAGGCACGGGAGTTCAGCGCCTACCTCGAAGCAATCGCCCAGGTCGCCTAGGTCGCGCAGGGGTCGCCGATGCCCTATAGAATTATCGGCAGAGGGCCTTTAGCTCAGTTGGTAGAGCGCCACGTTTACACCGTGGATGTCATCGGTTCGAGCCCGGTAGGGCCCACTCTCGAACAGTACGGAATTGAAATGAGCAACGACGGAACGAACTGGCACTCCGATGACGAGCTGGCTTCAGCCCTCGAACGTGCGCTAGAAATTCCGACGGATGCCGCGGGGGATGCAGGCGCCGCATACACCCAGCAAGACTCTCCGGCTGCCACCGCCTCCAATGATTTTTCTGACCTGTTCGCTGCTCTGGTTGAAACCGAAGCCCCTGACCCGACGCCCTCACCAGCTGAGGCTGCGGCGGCCGTAGTCGAGACCAATCCTGTTGAAGCTGACGCCGTCGAGACTGAGGTTGTTGAGACTACGGATGGTCAGGGTTATGAACTGTCCGCTGAGCAGGTCTTTGAGTCGCTCGATGATTTCAAACCGCGCACGAACTTCATTCCCATCGTGGGGAGCGACACCATCGACCAGCCTGCTGCTGAGGTTGAGGCCGAACCACAGGCGATCAATTTTGCAGCACAGGACGTGCCCACACACGCCGTCACGCTCAGCTCAGCCCAGGTTACTCAGCCGGTGCGTTACGACCGCCAGCGCCTGACCTTCGATGAGATCGTCTTCGGCGTTACCTCGGCGCCCGAGAGCAACTAGTCGCGAGGGACACTGCAGATGAGTCTGAGTGTTTCCGAGGTCGTAGCAGTCGCACAGCGGCTGTGGCCGCTCTCTGGTGCGGAGTCGTGGGACACCCCGGGATTGCAAGTAGCTCGTCTTTCGGCACCTGTCTCTCGGGTTCTGCTAGCGGTAGACCCCGTGCGGGCAACTGTAGACGATGCGATCGCGGGATCGTTCGATCTGCTGCTGACGCACCATCCGCTTTTGTTGCGCGGCATAACCACGGTTGCTGAAGACACATATAAGGGGGCGCTCATTGGCGACCTCGTTCGCTCTAATGTGGCGCTTCTGAGTGCTCACACCAATGCGGATGTTGTTGAGGAAGGTGTCTCCGATGTTCTCGCGGCTGCACTAGGCCTCACCAAGGTACGTGCTATCGAGCCAACGGTTTCGACCACAATTGGAATTGGCCGCGTCGGCGAGCTCACTTCTGCTACGTCGCTCGGTGAGCTCGCGCAGCTCCTAGCGTCAATTCTTCCGCCGACGGCACAGGGTGTGGCTGTATCGGGAGACTTCACGCAGAGTGTTCGCACGGTATCGCTGTGCGGCGGTGCTGGTGATTCTCTGCTCGAGCATCCTGCCGTGACCGGGTCTGATGTATACATCACCAGTGACCTGCGTCACCACCGGGCATCGGAAGCCCGCGAGCAGGCAATCACGGCTGGTGGCCCAGCCCTGATAAACGTGTCGCACTGGGCGAGTGAATTTCTTTGGCTCGAAACTGCTGCTCGCCAGTTGCGCGAGCTCATGCCCGGAGTTGAGGTCGAGGTCTCTGACCTGAGAACCGATCCCTGGGACTTTGTCATTACTCAATAACGTCACCCGCACGCTA
>JAHEGZ010000076.1 GCA_024644865.1 Aurantimicrobium sp. | reverse complement strand
GCGCCGTATACAGCGGCACGGTCGGGGATCGACTCGATGTCGGTCTCGTCCGGCTGGCCCAGGTGGGCGGTGTACGTGAAGGGAATCGCACCCTTTTCGCGCATCCAGGCGACGGCAACAGACGTGTCGAGTCCGCCAGAGAAGGCGATGCCGACCTTTTCGCCGACGGGAAGGGATGCGAGAACCTTTGTCATGCGTTCTAGCCTAACGGCGCACCCAATCTGTCTGTGGCGCCAATGATTTGATAGCATTTATCAGTTGCGCCGATTGGTGCACCCCCGTGAAAGGTCATCATGAACAAATTCGTTGGCGCAATTGCTGTCGCATCGCTCGCCGGACTGGCCGCTTTCCCCGCTGCCGCAACAAATTTCTCGATTTCCGAGCCTCTTGACACCCCCGGCGCACTGTCGTCCCCGTGGGTTGTGGACGGAGTCGTCGACCCGACGGTCGTCACCAAGTCGGACACCCCAGCTAACGCTCTGCAGTTGACGGACAACAACGGAGACCAGACCGGGTACGCGCTCTACAACCAGGCGATCAGCGTCACCCAGGGAATCGACATCACCTTCCACCAGGCTCAGTACGGCGGAGACGGCGGAGCCGACGGAATCGTCTTCTTCGTCAAGAAGGGAACCGACACGTCGACTGTCCCCGGCGCCGCCGGTGGTGGACTCGGGTTCAGCCCAAATTCAGCCGGCCCCTCAGACGGTTTGTCCGGTGCTTTGCTCGGTGTCGGGCTTGACGCATACGGCAACTTCGCCAACGCTGACGGCGACGGCAGTGACTGCGCGACCACGTTCACGCGTTCAGATGGAAGCGGAGGCGCTAACGCCATCACCGTTCGAGGCCCTGGACAGGGATTGACCGGCTACTGCATGCTCGCCGACTCGTTCATCGTGACCGACCACGACCTCGACCCGATTTCGGCCGGATACGCCTCTCGTGCAGAAGCAGATCGCACCGTTCGAGTCGTCATCGACCCCGCGACCGCAACGTCGCCCAAGGTGACCGTGTACTACCAGGGAACGCAGACTGTTCAGGTCCCCCTCCCGGCCGAGTTCCTCGACCAGTCGACTGTCAAGGTCGGATTCTCCTCCGGTACCGGTGGATCAACCGATTACCACGACGTGTGGGGACTGACCTCGGTCGCTGCAGTTGACGCGCTGGCCGAGACTGGCACCGACGTCAACGGCTTTGGCTTGACTGCTGCTGCTCTCGTTGCAGCCGGTGGAATCGCCCTCGCGGTTCGCCGTCGCAAGGCTTAGTCCTTAGCAACTCCGTTGTGCCCCGTCGCGAAATCGGCGGGGCTCAACTTTTTGGGGCGAAGCGCGAATAGGCTCGAACAATGGCCAATGAACTTCCCCCTTGCCCTGCGTGCAACAGCCCCTACACCTACGAGTCGGGAGCGCTGTTGACCTGCCCAGAATGCGCTCACGAGTGGTCCGCTGACGACACGGATGCCGATGTCGATTCTGGGTCGGTCATCAAAGACTCGGCAGGAAACGTCCTCACCGACGGCGATTCAGTGACGGTCGTGAAGGACCTCAAGGTCAAGGGCAGTGCAACCGCGATCAAGGTCGGAACGAAGGTTCGCAACATCCGCCTAGTTGATGGTCCGGACGGACACGACATCGACGCGAAGGTTGATGGATTTGGTCAGGTGTTCCTGAAGTCGTCCGTTGTCAAGAAGGCGAATTAGCCCAATTCCACGCGAGCAGGCGCTCGGGTAGCCGTGTTGAAACTGCGCGACATGGCCGATGCGCTAGCGACAACCAACCGATAGGCTTCATCCACAAAGGTTTTCAAGGAGTAGACATGAACACACTGGCTAATCGCGCTTTGGCTACGGCTGCCGCGTTGGGGATTATTCTTGCGTCGTCAGGGACTGCACACGCTACAGAGTTGTCGCCAAGCCTTTCTATCACCGGCGATTCCACAATGTTGAGCCTCGGTCAACCGTGGGGAGCGACGTCTGATTCAGACGGAAAGATCTACGTTGCTATCCGCAATAGTGGCGTTCTTGTCTTCGATGGAGCGACGCCCGGAGACGTCGCCCCTGAAACGTTGATTACGAACCTTGCCGAAGATTTGGACAACGTTTTTGACGTCGAGATCGGTCCGACAGGGCTGATTTTCGTCACACATGGAAACGGAATTTTGGTTTTCCCGGCGGACGCAGAAGGCCCGACAGCACCATTGAGGGAGATTACAGGTTTCGAGGGATACGGCCTTGAAATAGGCGTCGACGGAACCATTTATGTGACCCTGAACGCTGACGATGGCTTGGTTGATGGCGGAAGCGTCTATGTGTTCGCTGCGGACGCAGACGGCGAAGCTGAGCCTCTCAAGGTATTGCCAGGTGACGGTGACTCCGTTGACGTAGCCGTTGACGAGTTGGGCACCGTTTATCTGTCGAACTACGCCGAGAGCAAAATCGACATTTGGACCGCGGATGCAGAATCGGGTTCAGAAGCATCACGCGTGATCTCCGGTGCTGCGACCTTGTTGGACCAGCCCTTCGGCATTGACGTCACATGTTCGACCGGGACAATCGTGGTCGGGAACAGTGAGACGTCGGAAATTCTCGAATTCCCAGCAACGGCGGCTGGCGATGTAGCAGCCACCGTGCTCGTCTCGGAAATTGGGAGCGACGGACTCGGTATCGGGGCGAACGGAAAACTCATTATCTCCGCAAACGCTGGACCGAGCGTCATCTCTTACGACTATGAGGCGCCGTGCGATGCCGGACTCGCTGAAACCGGCGTCGACGCCGGGCCTTCGACACTCCTCGTCGCTGGATTGTTCACGGCTGGCGGAATCGCGCTTGCGATTCGACGCCGCAACGCAAGATAGCCCGACCGTCTAACTCCTTTCCCCGCCCATCTTTTTTGCGGGGCAAAAGGTGTTTAGCGAGAACTTGATGCGTTCAGCCTAAAATGGCGTTACGCCCTCGTAGCTCAGCGGATAGAGCAGGAGCCTTCTAATCTCTTGGCCGCAGGTTCGATTCCTGCCGAGGGCACAGTCTCGAAGGCTATTCTGTGACCATGCGTAGATTCCGGCGGTTCATGGTCTGGGCCTTAGTTGCCGGGGTCGTTTCGTTCCTCGTTGTGCCATTTCTGATCCCCAACGAGTCCTCCGGAACAATGACGGCACAGCAACTTGCGACGGTGGACGACAGGTTCATCGACATCAACGGGATTGACGTGCGATACCGACACGCAGCCTTCGCGGGGGAGTGCGACTGCACGCCGCCGCTCATCATTCTCATGCACGGCTTTGGCGCCTCGGTGTTCTCGTGGCGTGACGTGATCGAGCCTCTGGGCGAGTTGGGCGAGGTCATCGCGTATGACCGGCCAGCTTTCGGGTTGACGGAACGCCAGACCGAATGGACGGGGACTAATCCCTACGGATTCGAGGGGAAC